>JALTEW010000001.1 GCA_027073795.1 bacterium
AGGGAACCTACCCCAAAAAGGTCGCGGTGATCCTGTGGGCAACAGAGACGATTCGAAACGAAGGTGTCAACGAAAGCACTATTTTGTACTTACTGGGACTTCGGCCCGTTTGGGACAAATCGGGACGCGTGACGGGAACAAAGGTCATCCCGGGACGCGTCCTGAAGCGTCCGAGGATCGATGTGTTAGTCAATCCCTCCGGCCTGTATCGGGACCTTTTCCCGAACCTCATGCTGTTCATTGACAGGGCCATTCAAAAGGCGATGGTGCAAACGGATGTCGAAAATCTCATTTATGAACATACCCAAAGAATAAAAAAGTCACTCCTTGCCTCCGGAATGCCGGTGAAAGAGGCGGAAACCCTGTCAAAAATCAGGATTTTCTCCGAGAAACCCGGTTCTTACGGCACAGGGGTTTCGGAAACGGCCAAGCTCTCTGGGATCTGGAAAACGGACGATGAAATTGCGGAGGTCTACAAAAACCATGTGGGATACGCCTTTGGCGGGGGGATGTGGGGCAGACCGGCGCGGAGACTTTTCCAGAACAACTTATCGGGCGTTGATACAGTGGTTCATTCCATGTCATCCTCGGTTTACGGCACCATGGATAACGACGATGTGTTTCAGTATGTAGGCGGCATGACCATGGCGGTAAAGAAGGCGCGCGGCGAGAGCCCCCGGACCGTCTTTTCCGTAACGAAGACCTCCAGGAACCTGGAGGTTCAGGATGTGGCGAAAACAATCGGGCTGGAGCTTCGCGCTCGTTACCTGAACCCCAAATGGATCCAGGGAATGAAAAAGGAGGGCTACGCCGGCGCCCGGGAGATGTCCGACTTTATGGAAAATATGTGGGGATGGCAGGTGACGATTCCTGAATCAGTCGGGGCCACCAAGTGGCGCCAGAGCTATGAGGTCTATGTGAAGGACAAATATGGCCTTCACATCAAGGCGTTCATGGAAAAGGTCAATCCCTGGGCCTACCAGTCCATGACGGCGCGGATGCTGGAAGCCGTGCGCAAGGGATACTGGAAAGCGGGGGATAACGTGGTAAAAGACCTTGCCCTCCAGTACGCCGTCAATGTGGTGGAAAAGGGTGTGGCGTGCTGCGACCACACCTGCAACAACCCCTTTCTGAACCAGATGGTGGTGGGTCTCATCTCCCTTCCTGGTGTTGCTACCCCTCAACTGGTCGAACAGTTTAAGCTTGCCATAGAGAGGATGAGCAAGAAATCCCTAACTGAACAGGTCAAATGCCGCCTGAAAACGCAGCAAAGATTAACGGAAGGTTTCAAACACTCCGCCGCTAAATTGTCAAAAAAGGCATCCCGCGCGAACAATGAAAAGGCAAGTCAGTCCCCCAAGGGGAAATCAGCCAAGGTAGTGAAAGGCTACAAAATGGAGGAAATCCGTAACAAGGATAAAACGACGGAGGTTTCTTCCTCGGGGGTTCAATGGTACCTCTCCCTATTCCTCCTGCTGATAGTGGGGCTGTTTTTCTACGGGGCTTGGTGGCGCAGATAGATATTTTTCAATGCCTCTACAACCTTAATCCCTCATGTTGCACTTATGAGTTGAGTGCAGGTTTGATTAAAGACTGATTCCCAATGTTCTCTCGAAAACCTCCGGGGTTTCCTTGAGAGATTGGGGGGTGCCGTGATGGATGATTCTTCCCTTGACCATGAAGTAGAGACGCTCGGCAAGGGTCAGTGTAAACGGAACCTTTTCCTCTACCAGTAA
The DNA here is from genome assembly GCA_027073795.1 of bacterium. Classification (GTDB taxonomy): domain Bacteria; phylum Desulfobacterota; class S145-22; order S145-22; family S145-22; genus S145-22. The sequence goes on from JALTEW010000001.1 coordinate 1,737, forward strand.
GATCGACACACCTTTTTCATGTATTCTGGCAATGGTTTGCCGAAGCCTTTCCACAAACAGCGGCATCAGCCCTGTCGTTGGTTCATCCAAAAGGAGGAGATAGGGCCGGGTCAGCAACGCCCGAGCAATAGCGACCGCCTGCTGTTCTCCTCCACTTAGTGTCCCCGCCTGCTGGTTCAAACGGCCCTTTAAAAAGGGGAAGAGAGTCAACATCTCCTCGACGCCTTCGCTGTCGTATCCATACCTCATTCCTGTCTTCAGGTTTTCCATCACGGTCATCAGGGGGAAAAGACCACGCCCTTGGGGGACGTAGCCGATTCCCATTCTGGCAATACGGTAAGCGGGCACCCGCGTAATGTTCTTGTCGCGAAAGGTGACTGTTCCTTTTTTCGGTTTAACGAGACCCAGGATCGCTTTGAGGGTTGTGGTTTTCCCTGCCCCATTGCGTCCCAGCAACCCCACAATTTCTTTTCTCTCTACCGAGAGGGACACTCCTTGGAGGATGTAACTCCGGCCGTAATAGGTGTGAATATCCGCCACCTTTAGAAGTTCCACACATCTCCCCCCAGATAGACCCGGCGAACCTCTGTATCACGGCTGATCTCCTCCGGTGTCCCTTCTGCCAGCACCCTCCCTCGGTTCAGGACCGTCAGATTTCCGCACAGTCGAACAACAAACTCAATGCTGTGTTCAATCAGGACAATCGTTATTTTCTCCGAAAGTCGCTTAATAAGTGTCAGAATCATCTCCGCTTCCTGAGGACTGACTCCCTGGGTTGGCTCGTCAAGCAAGAGGAGAACGGGTCGGGTACTCAGAGCCATGGCGATTTCCAGAACTTTCTGGTCGCCATAAGAAAGGTTAACGGCCCGTTCGTGCAACTTGCCTTCAAGCCCCACCATGGCGGCAAGTTCCCGGACCCTGTCAGATTCATCTTTCATAGCATCCACCAGCTTAAAAGGGTGCCAAGGCGTGGGACTTCGGGCATTGACCCCTACCCAAATGCTATCGAAAACTGTTAATTCTGGAAAGATAAGGGTCATCTGGAAGGTTCTTCCCATCCCCATCTGACAGATCTTATCAGGAGAAAGCCCTGTAATCTTTTGCCCCCGGAGATAGACAGCTCCTGAAGTCACCGGTAATTCCCCGGTGATCACATTAAAAAGGGTCGTTTTCCCTGCCCCGTTAGGTCCAATAATGCCCCGTACTTCCCCCTCGTTCACAGAAAGTGTCACCTCTCCGAGGGCTTCCAGACCGCCAAAATGTCTTGTAACGTTTTCTACCTTCAGGAGAGGGGTGGATAAACTCATGACTGTCTCCCGACAAATTTTTCAAGGTATCCGACCAGCCCTTTCTTCGAAATCCGAAGGATAATGAGAATAAGGACACCGAAGAGAATGAGGTAATGCGTCCACCACGCACTTACGTAATACTGAAATAGCGAAAGGAGCAAGACGCCGATACAGGGGCCCATCAGGGACCCAAGCCCGCCGACGAGGCACCAGACAATAGGGATAATTGACCAGTACAGGCTAAAGAAATCGGTGGTAGCATACCGAAGGGCCAAGGCATACAATCCTCCGCTCAGGGCCGTGAAGACAGCCGAGATGACAAAGGCCGAAAGCTTATAGGCGAAGATGTTGTACCCGAGAAATCGGGCCCGTTTCTCGTTTTCACGAATGGCTACAAAGACCTTCCCCAGGGGGGCGTAAACGACCCGTCTTAAAATCAGATAGCTAAGCACAAGAAAAAACAGGACAAAAAAATAGTTGACGTACGGATTATACAGTGAAATATGCAATGGTCCGAGCGATATTTTGGGCAAACTTACCGTCAGACCATCGTCGCCACCCGTCAGCCACGACATATCAAGGGCAAGAAGGTGGAAGATGGCGGAGAAAAGGGCCGTGACAATGACGAAATAGGCCTCGGAAAGCCGGACACTAACCAATCCCGTCAGAAATGAAGCCACGATGCCGGCCAGAACAGCCATGCCGAGAGATGATAGAATACCCATCTTCAAAAGGGTCATGGATAGGACTACCCCATAGGCGCCAACACCGAAAAAGACGGAATGACCCAGGCTACACTGATTGGTATAACCAAGGCTGATATCGTATCCCATGGCAAAAATGCTAAAAACCATCATCTGAATAACAAGGGACTGAGCACCCCGGGGGAGAATACCACCCAAGATCAGAAGAATCCCCAGAACCGCGAAAAGAAGAAAGGTTCGCGTTTTTTTCCTGTTTTGCCGCACCACCATCCGTTTTACCGTCTCGTTACCACAAAGAGCCCTTCAGGGCGAAAGATAAGCACAAAAACCATGACGATAAAGATGGCGGTTTTTGCTTCTGTAGGTGACAAGGTGAAGGCCAGCATCCCTTCAACAGAGCAGATAACCAGTGCGGCAATGAGGGTTCCCTTGAGGCTTCCCAGCCCCCCAATAATCACAACGATGAACGAAAGCAGAATAACATCGTTCCCCATTAGGTAAGAAACTTGGGTCACTGGCGCTGCCAGGACACCACCCACAGCTGCCAGGACCGCGCCTAATGCGAAGGTTCCCATGAGAACACAATTAACATTGATGCCCATAGCCTGGGCCATAGTGGCATCTTGCATGGAGGCCCGGACCAGAATGCCGAACGAGGTCTTGTACAAAAAAATCCACAGGGCAAGAAGAATCACACCGGAAAGCATGGCGATGACAAGGCGGTAAACAGGGTAATTCACCCCTAACAGGTTAAATCCCGCAGCAATGGGAGCAGCTATCCTTTTGGGAATTCCACCGTATGTTTCCAAGGCCACCTGCTGAATGA
>JALTEW010000002.1 GCA_027073795.1 bacterium
GACTGGCGGGAATATCCTTCCGTGTTCACGTTGGCAATATTGTGTCCCGTAACATTGATCGCCAACTGGTTTGTGAAAAGGGCCCATTTGGAAATGTCCAAGGCGTGTGACAATCCGATCATTTTACGCCTCCTCCGCTAAATCTTCGCCGAAAAACCAACAACAGGCTCACTGAAGGGGGATGGTTTACTGAAAGCCCCCTCGCGCTGGTAAGTGGCCGTGCCTGTTGCTTCCCTGATAAGGCTCAGACTGCTTTCGATGAGATGCAGGGAGTCCTGAATAAGGGCGCCATTTTGACAGTTCAAGAGCACGATTTCCTCCGCCACCTTCAAAAGGCGATTTCTCGCCTGTAACAGCGCGGGTTTGAGATGCTCCGGGATCCGGGTAACGAGGGTAGAGAAGTTCAAGGGTGAGGGGCCCTGGAAACAGAGTTCTTCTTTCAGTTTTTCAAGCAAGTGTTGGCGGGTTTCCTCACACATCCGACCTTTCAGGGAAAGAGTCTCCTTTTCCTTGGCGAGGCGATGCAGGGCTTCCACCTTGATGTGAATAAGGGCCTGGTTTTCCTTTTTAAGGATTGCCAGGAGGGTTTCAAAGATATCGGCTTCTTCGTGTAACAAGGCTATCAGGCCGCTGATGGTCTTTTCCATGCTTCACTCCTTTTCCGGGCCGGCTGAAAGCCTTGCGTGGGCTATAAGAGCGTGTCGATGAGAGATTCCTGGACGATCTTCGCGGCTACCTTCTCACCACGAACATTGTAGGTTCCGGCTTCGATCTCCTTGCGGATACTGTCCACCTTTTCCCTGCGAATATCGGGGGCTTCCATCGCGGCCTTTTTTATCTTCTGGTATTGGCGTGCCTTGGAAGAAAGATTTACATTGTCGGTTGCTGACTGGTTATTCTTACGGGCTGCTTCCTTCGTCCCCTGTTCCTGGTTGGGACGCTGGACCTGCTGCCCCTGAGCAACCTGTTTTAGACCTTCAATCAACTGACTGTCGTCAATTTTCATGCCTGTACCTCACGTTCTAACTTTCTATACTCTTCCTATCGGCACAATTTACCGTAACTTTAATTATTTCTCCTTTGAAATCGTGGATTGAGTTTGCTGAGATGACATCCTCTCAGGTCTTTCTGTCAGATTTTGGGAAAGCTGTCTGAAGAGCATCTCTCCCAGCCCGATGCCGCCGGCTTCGGCCATGTGATTGGCGTATTCCTGGTCCAGCATGGATTTGTATATCCCGTCACTGTTGTTCTCTTTGATGAGACCTCCCCTTGGGATGGTTTTTCTCATTTCTTTAAAAAGTTCATTGAGAAACATCGACTCGAAGAGCTGACAGGCCTTTTTCAACCTTGCGGGGTTACGCTCGCCAGGTTTCCCTCCGACATAGGATTTGATAGCCTGAATGGATTGAAAATCGGATAACATGGGAGCTCCTTACATGATTTCCAGCTTTGCGTGAAGGGCACCGGCGGCCCGAATCGCCTGCAGAATGGACATGAGATCCCTTGGGGATACCCCTATCCTGTTCAGAGAGTCGACCAGTTCCCCTATGGTGGCCCCACTTTTCAGCAACACCAGCTTTTTCTTCTCTTCCTTGACAGAGATTTCAGGCTTCTTGGTTACAACGGTCTGCCCGCCAGGAGCCATGGTAATCCCACCGGGAACCCGGGTGGGGGGAGCCTGCCCCTTAACCCTTGATGAAAAGGGCGCTGGCTGTGAGACCTTTGTTTCTTCTCTGATGGTTACGGTAAGGTTTCCGTGGGCGACGGCAACGGTAGAGATGCGTACCTCCTTGCCGATGACCACGGTGCCCGTCCGTTCGTTAAATACCACCCGCGCGGCGTTTCCGGGGGTGACCTCCAGGTTTTCGAGTTTTGACATGAATTTTACCAGGCTCGTCTGGAGGGGTTTGGGAATAGAGACCCGAATTGTTCCCGCGTCCAGGGGATGCGCCGCATCTTGGCCTATATAGGTATTGATGGCCGAGGCAACATGGGTTGCCGTGGTGAAATCGGGTGTATACAGATTGAATACAACAAAGGAGCGATTTTGGAATGAGATAGGGACGGGACGTTCCACGATGGCTCCTTCGGGAACCCTTCCAACCGTGGGGAAGTTCTTTTGGCTTTTCCCTCCTCCCTTGCCGGACGAAAATCCGCCAATGGAGACAGGACCCTGGGCGACGGCGTAAACCTTCCCGTCTGCGGCCCACAGGGGTGTTTGCAACAGGGTTCCCCCCTGAATGCTTTTCGCGTCACCGATGGAGGAAACGACCACATCGATGTGGTTTCCCGGTTTGGCAAAGGGGGGTAACGAAGCGGTGACCATCACCGCGGCGATGTTCTTGACCTTTACGTCTTTCCGGTTAACCTTGACACCCATGCGGGTCAGCATGTTCACGATAGATCGGACGGGAAACTCCGTCTGGTCCTTGTCCCCCGTTCCATTGAGACCCGCGACGATGCCATACCCAATCAACTGGTTGTCTCTCATTCCCTCAATCTCTGCGAGGTCCTTGAGTCGTATCGCCATGGCCCCACCTGATAAAAAAGCGAGGAAACTGAAGCTTAACAAAAAGGATAGAAATAAGAGTCGAAAACGTTTCATGCCATTTCCCCCTAAAAAGGCCAGATCCAGTCGAGTATCTTTGTTCCCCATCCACCAATCTGCTTGTCGCTGACAACCCCTCTACCGGAGTAAATAATGCGTGCGTCAGCAATTTTGTCTGAAGAGACAGAGTTGTCCTGCTCGATATCTTGGGGCCGGATAATCCCGTGGAGGCGGATGAACTGGGTCTCATTATTGACCTGTACGTCTTTATCTCCCTGAATGACAAGGTTCCCGTTTGGGAGGACCCGGACGACCATGCAGGTGATGGTAGCCGTAAGCTGTCCCGCCCGGGTTGTTTCTCCACTCCCATCGAACTTATTGCTCATCGATGCCTTGTATAACTGGGACATCGAGAGATTCTTGTTTTTAGCTTCGAGGTCTTTTTCAATCCCCATCACTTTGGGAATTCCAGCATCTATTGAAGATCCTCGTTTCGTTTTTGTTGTAGCCTTTTTGGTTGCGGATGATTTATCAGAAATCTTGACAGTCACGAGATCGCCGATGCCGCGGGCCCGGTTATCTGCGAAATAGAGATTGTTTGTGGTAACACCCACCCATAGCGAACCTGGCGTCCGGGCTTCCTGAGGGATGACCCGCGGAACGACAGTTGTGTAGTTGACACCGGAGTGGATCTTGGCATTCTGTGTCGTGTAACATCCGGTAAAGGTTAGAAGAATGGCTATGGAGATACCCGTTAAAGTCCCCTTTTGTGTTCGAAGATGCCGTTTCATTTTAAAACTCCACCGTTACAAGATGTTTGGAAATGACCTTTGCGTAGATCATCTTCCTTGACTGGATATTTTCAACCCGGATCATGTCTCCCCGTCTTCCCTCCTGTTTAGCCAGGCCGAGGGTTGTGATGAGGATATTCGGGGTTTGTACTTGAATGGTGACGACCTCACCGCGACGGACGAGGATGGGGGGTGTAAGACTTTCTGGGCTGATGATTCTTCCCTCAGGGATAGTCCTTTTCGCAACCAGCCCTTCGCAATCTCTGAGGTTCGAAAGATAAGGCCGGTGAATCTGTGTGGTATCCTGCTCGATCAGCGCGGTGTTTTCGGGGCCGATCTTTTCCCCCTTCTCAATGGATTTTTTAGCCACCAGCACGTTGGCGATTATGGAAATCTTTCCCCTGACGAAAAGTGTGCGTTCCCATCCATTCCCCTTGATTTTCATCTTGATGCGCATCGCCTTCTGAAACCTGACGGGTGGGCAGGGCACAATTCTATAAGAGGGGTCGGGGATTTTCGTATCCCCTGATATCTTCAGCTCGTTTAGATAAATTTTTCCAAGCCTTCTGAAGTGGGAATGAAAGGTTTCTCTGAAAGCCTGTGCGATTCTTTCTTTTTTGATGCGATAGATACGGTTTATCAGGATACCCCCGGGAGGGACACGGAGGGAAGGTGAGGACCCTACAGGGAACAGGGAACGTAGTTTGTTACGAACTTCCTCTCGGGTGAAGCGGGTTTTACCCGGATTTTTAACATGGAAGAGCGTTTGGTTCAGCACTTCCGGGCTAAAGGCATCAAGGGCCCTTTGTGTCATGAGAAGGTTGCGAAAGGTTACAGTGCTTCGCGTCGTTTCAATGACAGGTTTTATCATCCATCTCTGATTAGACGCGAACCCCGTGACGAAAGAAATTAAGATAAAGATGAAAATAAAGCTTAGAGAACTGATAACCCGTTTCATGTCTTACCTCTTGAGGTTGTTGGCTGTTTGGAGCATTTCGTCAGATGTTTGAACTGCCTTTGAGTTGATTTCATAGGCCCGCTGGCTGACAATCATGTTAACCATTTCGTCGACCACGCTGACATTGGACATTTCCAGAAACCCCTGGGCAATGGTACCGTATCCATCCAGCCCCGGTGTCCCCGTTGTCTCGTCCCCCGAGGCCTCCGTTTTGATGAAGAGGTTTCGCCCAATGCTTTTCAAACC
>JALTEW010000003.1 GCA_027073795.1 bacterium
CTATAGCTTGGTTGGCTTGATCCTGAGCCCATTTTAGAGCCGCTTCTGGAGTCATTTCGTGGTTGAAGACTTTACCCAGCGCTTTTTCTATAGTAGCTCTAACTTTCGGGAAAGGTCCAACAACTCCACCACGCGTAGAAGTAGTGACGTTGGACATAAGAAGTTGGAGAATCGTTACGAGATACTGTGGATATTTGGCGTAATAACCGTTGTAAAGTAATTTCTGAATGGCGTTTTTGTTTATCGGGAAGTATCCAGTGCCAGTACTCCATTCAATCTGAGGATTGACGCCAGCAAGCCATTTCATGAATTCCCACGCCGCTTTTTCTTTTGCAGTGTTGTGGGTGTCGATCATCCACAAACTTGCTCCACCTATTATGACTCCTCCATATGGAACACCTTGTGGATGTGGGAGGAACATAACTCCCAAGTCAAAGTGATTTTCCTTTGCAGCTTTCAACATCATTTCAACATCAGATGTGGATGTCAAAAGCATGGCTGCTTTTTGTGACATGAATATCTGTCTTGGATTTGACCAGCCAGGTCCTGCATTCAACATGACACCAGATTGGACGAGATCGTTCCAGAATTTAAATATTCTCAAACCAGCTGGACTGTCAAAAACTGCTTTCGTTGCGCGTTTGTCACGGCCGTTACCGTTGTTAAACATTGGAGCATTTTGAACTGCCATGAACTGCTCGAAGAACCATCCGATCAAACCAGAGGTAAATCCATATTGAACGGTATGACCACTGCTGTCTTTAACGGTTAATTTCTCGCAAGCTTCTTTGAATGCTTCCCAGGTAGTTGGGGGATCGTTGGGATCCAAGCCTGCTTTTTTGAAAAGGGTTTTGTTGTAAAAGATAACAGGATTGGATGAATTGAATGGCAAGCTGTAAAGCTTTCCTCCAACCGTGTAATAACCGCGAGCTTGAGGAACCAAGGTATTCACATCAAAGGTTTTGTCTTGATCTATGAATTTCTGAATTGGAACTATGATCCCACTATCGATCATCATCTGCGTTCCGATATCGTAGACTTGAACGATGTCCGGGGGGTTTCCGCCTTTAACCGCAGCAATTGTTTTATTCAAAGTATCATTGTAAGAACCCGTGTATTGAACTTTTACGATTATGTTTGGATGTGTTTTCATGAATTCATTTGCCAGGTTTTGAATTAACTGAATTCGACTACCAGACATCGCGTGCCAAAAATTAATGGTTATTGGTGCCGCGATGGCAAAAGACATCAGAAAAACTACCGCCAAACTCATCACTACCAACTTACGCCACACAAAAATCACCTCCAATTTATTTTTTGCCCATTGGGCGAACAATTATTTTTTACATCAAAAATCGCTATTTTTCATTTTTCTTCCTTTAAACCAAAACCTTTAAGGATAGATCTATGGAAAACCAAAAAGACAGCCAACGGTGGCAAGATAACCAACAAACTGCCTGCCATGATGACATTCCATTGAGCAGCTTGCGCTTCACTTGCCAACATCATTTTTACCCCTATTTGAACTACTCTCATGTCAGAACTATTTGTGACTATCAAAGGCCAGAGATACTGTCCCCAAATAAATATAAATTCTATTATGAAAAGGGCTGCCGTGACATTTTTTGTCATCGGAAACAGTATGCTCCAAAAAAATCTCCAAGAAGTTGCGCCATCTATTCTTGCCGCATCAGAAATGGAATTGGGCACTTGTAAGAAAAATTGTCGATACAAAAGAATGCCCGTCGTGGTGGCAAAAAACGGTATCGTTATTGCAAAATAGGTATTTACCCATCCGAAATCTTTCATAAGCGCAAAAGTCGGAACAATCCTAACAGGGAGGGGTAGCATTTGAACAGAAAGAATTACCCCAAAAAGCAACGCTTTACCCTTAAACTTTCCAAAATAGGTGAGAGCAAAAGCTGCGAACAAAGAAATGAAAACCTTCGCCAGAGCAACTACCGTTGATATAAAAACACTGTTAAACATCATTCTTGACATGTTTACCGATTTCCAAGCTGCTACGATATTTCCTATAAAGTGCGTACTTGGAAGAAATTTTGGTGGGTACATATAAGTTTCCTGCATGCTAAGAGTAGAGGTGATTATGGCATAGTAGAGTGGAAAAGCCACGATCAAAGTTAGCAAGGTAAGTGCAATGTAAATGTACATTTTATGAACTTTTTTCTTTTTCGTATTCATCACCTCTCTCAGGAATAGAAAACGCTTTTTTCCGTGAATCTAAATTGCAACATGACAAGGCCCAACACTATGAGAAACAGCAATACCGATTCAGAAGAAGCAAGGCCGGTTTGCATGTTTACAAAACCATCTTTGTAAAGCTGATAAACCAAGATATCGGTCGCATATCCAGGACCTCCTTGGGTCATAACATCGATAACACCGAAAACTTGGAAGAAAGAGTAAAACATATCCATGATCAGCAAGAAAAAGAGCGTTGGTGATATAAGGGGAATCGTGATCGTGAAGAATTTTTTTAGAGGTGAAGCTCCATCTATTTCAGCCGCCTCTAAAAGTTCGCCAGGTACGTTTTGAAGACCAGCAAGGGAAAAGATTATGTTATACCCCAATTGCTTCCAGCCAGCGCTTATGGCCACTATTATCAATGCAACTTGAGGGTTAATCATCCAATTCAAATTTACATGAAAGAAAGCTTTTAAAAGGTACGTCATAGGTCCAGTAGAAGGAGCAAACATCAAAGACCATATCGTTCCAGCCACAACAGGAGAAATTGCATAGGTTAAAATCAGGATCGTTCTATACACCGTGATTCCCTTCAACTTGTTATTTAGAAGAACTGCAAATATGACTCCTAACACCAAATCAAAAGAAACAACGATGACAGAGAAGATTATTGAAATCCATATACTATGAATATAATCGCTTGAAGTTAAAAGTGAAATGTAGTTATCCAAACCAACAAAAATAGATCTATTTCCAAAAGGAGAGGTTATGAAGAAACTTTCATAAGCCGATTGTGCCGCTGGGATCATCAAGAAAATGATCGTCAATCCTACTGCAGGTGTGAGAAACAAGTATGGAAGTATTCTACTTTTAAAGCGCGCGTTCACTCAATTTCCCCCTTTTTCTTATTGTGCGCATTCTCCCGAAGGAGAATGCGCCAATAAATGGAATACGGTCTTTTTATCTTTTATTTATTTGTATCGCCATACAATTTAACGTAATTTTCCAATATTCTGTTGGCTTTTGCCTCAGCATTATCAAGTATTTTCTTGGCTTCTTGGGCGTAATTTGTTCCTTTGTACTGCATGGCTGTTTCTATTGCAGAATCAACGACATCTCTTATTTGAACAAATCCACCAAGTCTTACTCCTATAGCTGCTGGGTCTTTAACGTTACCAGTTAATATCTGCAAGAAAGCGGTTAAAGAGTTAGGATCTTTGCAGAAGCTTCCCGTATCGAGTAACACTTTCACAGCCGCATTGGTAATTGGGAAATATCCAGTTGAATTGTGCCATTTTATGGTAGTTTCAGTTTTAGCAACGTATTTCAAAAATTCTGCGATTGCTTTGTATTTTTCAGCACTGAGCCCTTTCATGACCCACAGCGTTGCACCACCTATAACAGAATTTCCGGTGGGATAGCCAGGCATCTTGGGAAGGAAAGCCGTTCCAACTTCGAAATTAGCAGCAGATTCTATGGAAGCCAACGAAGAAGTTGACTGTATCAACATGGCAGATTGTCCTGAGAGGAAAGCTTGATTGGCACTGTATTCACGACCTCCGTAAAGTAGAACGTTGTCATGTCTCCATTTCATCCATTCCGATAACACTTTTACTCCAAAAGGACCATTTATGTTGAGTTTTGTTGCCTTCTTCTCGCCACGCCCATTTTCGTTGTTAGCATATAATTGATCATGGTAAGCGAACATTTGTTCAAATATCCAAGCAGGCCACCCAAAAGTGATTCCGTTCTGAGCAGCTCCGGATTTGACTATTTTCAGCCCATCTTCGTAAACTTCTTCAAAAGTTGTAGGTGGCTTGTTGGGATCCAATCCAGCTTTGCGGAAAGCATCTTTGTTGTAGTAAAGCATTGCTGTGGAAGAATTAAATGGCATAGCATACAATTTTCCTTTGTAAGAATAATACCTCAAAATAGGTCCAACTATGTTTCCAAAATTGAATCCTTTTAAGATATCAAAAACTGGAACTATGGCACCACTGTCAAGCATCGTTTGAAATCCAACTTCATATACTTGAACTATATCCGGGGGATTGCCAGCACGGTAAGCCGCAATGGCTTTAGTAAGTGTTTCCGCGTAAGTTCCCGTAAACAGGGGAACAACTTTGATGTTGGGATGAGAGGCGTTGAACGAATTCACAATTTCATTGACCGCGTTCAATCTCTTTCCGCTCATTGCATGCCAGAAATGAATGGTTATTGGTGCCGCGATGGCAAAAGACATCAGAAAAACTACCGCCAAACTCATCACTACCAACTTACGCCACACAAAAATCACCTCCATTTGAAATTGGCCCATCGGGCTTATCGCAATCTT
>JALTEW010000004.1 GCA_027073795.1 bacterium
TTACGACACCCATCCAAATGGTGGCGGATTACGCAGAATCCTTGAACAGAATAATTACAAGGTCCACGAGGCATCATATAACTCAATCCTTGGCAACAAGACCGATATCCTCGACTGGCCTTCAAAATTTAAGAATCAGATGGACCGTATTCTAAAAACGAGAATGCAGGACGAACTGCTCCCAGAGGGGGAGAAAAACCATATTGTCATGTTCAAGTCATGCTTTCCCAACAACAACTTTCCTGATGATGCCTCTGTGCAGCGGGCCAAGGAGGCCTACAAGAGCCTTCTTCCCGTCTTTGAGAAACATCCTGCCATCCTCTTTGTTGCTGTAACTGCCCCGCCTCTGGTTCGCCCTTACGAGACCTCGAATCCATTAAAGGCCTTTGTTAAAAAAATCCTAGGCAGATACAAAGATGTCCCTTCCATCGGCAGGCGTGCCCGTTACTTCAATAACTGGCTTAAGGATACAGAATCCGGCTGGCTCAGCCAATACCCTCTCAAAAACGTGGTGGTCTTCGATTACTACGATGCCCTTACTAAAAATGGAAAATCTAATTGGGCAGAATTTCCAACAAGACAAGGCAGAGACAGCCATCCAAGCAGTGAAGGCAATGCCATCGCAGCCCGGGAATTTGTGCCCTTCCTTAACAGGGCTGTTAATCGGGCAGGACTTGTCGATGCAAATTAAACTTCCATTCACACCAACTCCCGATAGCCGGATGCACCATTTAAATGGAATACCGCTCTTTTTTTGTTTATCAGCTTCATCGCCGCCTACTATCCGGTCTGGAGGTTCCTGGTGTCCGCATGGAGCGACTCAGCCGACTACTCTCACGGTTTTTTTATTATCCCTCTGGGCCTCTTCATTTTATGGGGGAAAAGGAAAACCTTTGAGAAACTGAAACCGCAGCCTTCCAGATGGGGCCTTGTTCTGGTGGTCTTGTCTCTGTTCACCTATATATTCGCGCGTTTTGCCCAGATCATAACACTCTCATCCCTTTCCATGATACCCCTGTTCGCGGGCATCATCCTTTACCTTTATGGCTACGTCTTTTTATGGGAATCTGCATTTGCACTCTTTTTGCTATTTTTCATGATTCCAATCCCCTCTCAAATTTACTCAGCCTTTACCATCCACCTCCAGCTCGCTGTGACAAAGGCAAGCGTGCTTATCGCGGGCCTGCTGGGTGTCCCTGTTTACCGCGAGGGAAATGTCATCCACCTTGCAGACAGAACGCTGCAGGTGGTTAGGGCGTGTAGCGGGATGAGGTCCATGATATCACTCCTTACCCTGAGCGCTGTATTTGGCTATTTTACACTCAAGTCAAACGTCTTGTACTACCATTTGATCAAAGCAAAAAGGTCCAATTATCCTTTTCTTTCTCCTCCTCTGCTGGCCCAAAAATTTATAAAGATCGACAGGGACCTGAAAACCGTTGTTGGCGACGGTCAGGTGGTTGAGGCCCATTGGCGGCAGCAGGCAGATGAAACCATGTGGAAGATGAATATTGACGGGGGCGGGACAGGCGTTTGGGGTTATGTTCCCGAAGAGGCATTGGATCTTTCAGTTAAGCTTGCACTTGACCTCAAAGCGTGATGGCTCAATCTCGATCTCATGATGTCGGATGATAAATTCTTGGTTAGCGAATTCTCCCCAGTATGGCATCACTACAAGTATAAAGAGAAACCCTCATTCGTCTACAAAGATGATTATAACATAGATATCCCCCTGGAACTCTCACTTGACCTGGAGCGCATCATTGTTGAGTCCCTGATCAATGCAGTAAAAAGTAGACGCTAATTGGCCACAGACCCACACAGATTCACAGACAAAAACAATTTCTCACACAGAGCCGCAGAGGACACGTCTGCTTAATTTTTTCGGGCGGTTCTGAAAGATAAAGTCTGGGTCCATCCATGTGCTGCATTTTGGAACATAAAATGTTATGATAATTCTCTGAAAGATACTCGGTAAAGGCATGAAGGGCAGTTCATGAAACGCGAAACTGATTATTTTTATTTGTCTACGCGGTAGGCGACACGAAAACAAATAGAGGAGTATTGGAGGATGGTACGATGGACAAAATACTCATAAGTATAAAGGATAAATCAAAAGCGCACATAGTCGTAAGTCTCTTGAAGGAGCTTCCTTTTATTGAATTCCGGGAGCTTGGGAAAGCAAATAGAATCAGAAAGACTTCAGATTTTCGAAAACTTTTTGGGATATGGAAAGGCAGAGAAATCACACTAGATGCTCTGCGTCAACAAGCGTGGCAGAGAAAGTTATCATGATATTGTGTGATACCAATGTAATAATCGAGGTCTTGAAGGGTGATCAGGGAATTATAAAGAGGATCGAGAATATCGGCTTAGAAAATATTGCCATCAGCTCGATCACAGTCATGGAACTATATTTCGGTGCCCTCAACAAAAGAGAACTGAATAAAATCAAAAAGCACCTGGAGGCTTTAAACATTGTGCACTTTGATAGTGACATTTCAGAAGTGGCGGTCAGTATGGTTGAACGTTATAGTAAAAGCCACGGACTTCAAATTCCAGATGCAATCATAGCCGCAACTGCACTGTCTATGGACATAAAGTTGTATACTTTGAATTTGAAAGATTTCAGATATATAGACAGGCTTAAACTTCAAGAGAATTGATTCAAAACCTATAATTCTTCACCACCTGAAGAAAAAAAGATAGACTTTATGTGAGTCAGCGGCCGTGAGTTTTTGAGACCGATTTACTGTCTGTGTAAGTCTGTGTGAATCTGTGGCTAATATAGACATTTCAGGTAACTTCGACGGCGGCAACCCCAAGGATCCTCAAAGCATCGTTCAAACCGGCCCGAACGATTTCACAATCATTCCCTACAGCGAAGACAACGACCCCAACTACAAATTCAGGCTCGATGTGAAGATATTCAATAAGGCCACGAGAACTGAAAGCATAAAATTAAATATCGAATGGAATGACAACCAGTTGAACAAGTTCAGAAACTATGTATTCTTCAAGAATGCAGAGTGCGACTGGAAATATCTACCGGCACGTCTGACTGGGACGGAAAGTATCATTGAGCTTGATTTACCCCCAGGCGAAACTTATCTCTGCCTTCATCCGAAGTACAACTACCAGGACTATATAACATTCATTAGCTCCATCCCATCAGATGGAAGAATCGAGAAACGAAAGATAGGACGACGCTTTGGTCAAGAAGTGTTTGAGACATGGTGTCAAAGTATGGTGTGGTAATCCTGTGGCTTTTTGTGAAAAGGAGAGATTGCGATGAGCACAACAAGATATATGGATGATGAAGAAATGGTCAAGAAAGCGGTCAAGGCACTTATCGGGGCACTAGGTCCCATTGAAGCTAACCGCTTCGTCAGCATGCCGAGAGGAAAAAGGATGGAAAGCGTAAAAAGGCATAGGGAGTGGCAGAAAAGATTGGACAAGGAGGAGTTTTTTGCAAAAGTCTTCAAAACCTAGGCTCATCTCTCTACCGCAGGCAGATTGTGTTTTCACAATTTCTTCCAGGAACTGGACTTATCCATTGGCCAGCTGGCCATTGGATAAAGGTTTTTGTCCATGTATGTCCATGGCTAAAAGATCTTTTCTCTGCGCCCTCTGCGTCTCTAATGAGCAAAACGAATGGGCGTGAGAAACTAATCTCATACAAAGCCGCAGAGCCCACAGAGTAAAAAACAGCTATGTCAGACAGAATCATACAAAATATTCCTGATGCTCTGCACCCTTTTTTTTGGGAGTATGATGTTGAAACGTTAGACATTTATAACGACGCTGACGTGATAATGGCACGCATCATGGAGCGTGGTTCATGGCAGGCAATGACCTGGCTCAGGAAGGCATTTTCAAATGCCGAACTAAAGGCCTTTCTCCAAAAGAAAGGGCGAAAAATTCTCCCTCTTCGGGAATTAAATTATTGGGCGATGATCTGTGGAATACCCGCTGAAACCAGGAAGCAATGGATAAAGGCGGCCCAAAAAAAGAATAGCATATGGCATCGACGATATGCACACTGAAATTTTAACCCCTGCTCAAAAGAGTATTCTTCCAGGGCTGTCAAGGGCATTGGCTGGATCTGATTATTATATGGCTGGAGGTACCGCGCTGGCGCTGCAGATCGGCCACAGGCCATCGGTGGATTTTGACTGGTTTGCCAGGAAAGTGGGCGACCCCGAAATTTTATTGAACAAGCTTAAGCAGGCTCAACTGGATTTCATTGTACTGTCAATCGATATCGAGACTATCTATCTGGATATCAACTCCGTGCAGGTCAGCTTTATCGGCTATGATTATCCTGTGCTGCAACCGCCATTCTTATGGAGAGACTATGATATTTATCTGGCGGCCATAGATGACATCGCCTGTATGAAACTTTCAGCTATAGCCGGCAGGGGATCTCGCAAGGATTTTATTGATTTATATGTGATCATTAAAAAATTCAGGTCATTAAGGGATTATATAGATTTGTTTCAAAAGAAATATAGTCAAAGGG
>JALTEW010000005.1 GCA_027073795.1 bacterium
TTGCTGCAGATGCCCTGCATGAATCCCTGAATAATTACTTGAGGCGGTACAACAGAAAGGAGAAAGATCCTGAAGTATAGAGAACATTGTTGAACCTTTAATCGATTTTTTGAAACAGATTCTTTCCTGCTTTGGCGCCTTGCAGAGGGAGGGGAAAAACCACGTTAGATAGAAGGGAAAAGCAACCCACCTTTCACGACCGAAAATGGCTCGAGCTTAGCAACTGCTGGCAGTGTGCTCAGAGCAGAAATCTTTTAAACCAGCGTACCGTTAAATCAAGCATGGATGCTCTAAGATCTTTATCGAGAAACTGATGGTCGGCTCCATTGACAACCCAGATTTCTTTGGGCTGTGAAATCTTTTCATAGATAAAAAAGGCATTTTCGTGGGGGACCACGTCATCCTGATCACCATGGATGATGAGGGTGTGATGGATTACTTCGAAGGGGAAGGTTTCGAGATTGGTGCGAAAATCATCAAAGAAGTGGGGGTAGCGCTCCCGTACTTCACGGAGCTCTGAGGGGGGGTGTGTTGCCTGTTTAACAGGTGTCGCGATAAGTACCAGCGCATTTACATCCCTCAGGGAGCTGGTGACAAGTACCACAGTTCCACCGAGGCTGCTTCCGAAAAGTCCCATTACGCCGCTGCAGGTTTCAAGGGTTTCGACCCAGTCGATGATTCGGGTCAGGTCGCTGACACGCTGAGTGAGAGTGGAATCACCGAATGTCCCACCACTTTCTCCACATCCGGTGAAATCAAAACGCACAAAGCCGAAGCCTTCTTTGGTAAGTTTATCTCCCAGGGCAAGGTATTTTGGGCTGTCCTTTGTACTCAGCATTCCATGGGCACTGATGATGTAGGGAGCTGGTGGATTTTCCGGGTGATGATGGACGCCCTTGAGGGCATAAAGGCCATCCCGGAGCGTAAAAGGTTCCTGGTGCATGCTTACTTCACGGTTAGTTTGAGGATGGCGTTATTATAGGCGTTGATTACATCGGTACGCTTGAGCATGCCGAGGAGCTTTTTCGGGTTCTTGCTATCGACCACGGGAAGTTGCCCGAGATCTTTCAAGGCAAATTTTTTCATCGCCGTATCCAGTGTATCCTCCGGGGTGAGATAGATGTAATCTTCATCAACAATGTCCTTGGCGATAATCAGGTTCATAAGTTCCTCTTCCATGAGGAGTGGCCGGATGTCCCTCAGAGAGATAACCCCTAAAAGCTCCCCGCCGCGAGAGATAACGGGGAAATATGACTGGACACTCTCTTTAGCGCGGGTTAGAATCTGGTAGAGGGGAAAGTCTTCTGGAATAGGCTCCATTTCTTTGATCATAACTTCCCTGACGGGGATGGTTCGTAAGACATTGACGTCACGGCCTTGGTGGAGGTTGATTCCCTGTCGGGTCAACTCAACGGTGTCTATGGAATCAGGTTGCAGAACATGCGCGGCGACGGAACCAATGATACAGGCGATCATGCCGGGGATGATGACCTGATAGTCTCCACTGAGTTCAAAGAGAAGAAAGAGACCCGTCAATGGGGCATGGGTCACGGCCGCGAGAAAGGAGCCCATACCCACAAGTGCGTAAACCTGAGGGCTGGCCGTGAAACTTGGGAAAAGGGCATGAACCACAACCCCGTAAACGCCACCCATCATGACGCCAATGTAGATCAAAGGGGCAAAAACGCCGCCAGCTCCCCCGGACCCAAGGGTAATGGATGTTGCAATCATCTTGAAGACAAAAAGCTCCAAGAGTAGCGTCCAGCCCATTTGGCCAAACAGGGCCCTTTGCGCAAATTCGTATCCGTTTCCAAAAACTTGAGGAAACCAGATACCGATGCCTCCCACAAACAGCCCCCCCAGGGCGGGCTTCAGGAGCGGAGGAAGGCTTATCTTTTCAAAAATATCCTTGGTGAAATAGAAGAGCCGGACGAAATAAACCCCCAAAAAGGCGCTGATGAATCCAAAGATGATGTATAACGGAATTTCCCATATGCTTGTAAGGTGGTATGGGGGAAGGGTAAAGGCCGGTTGCGTGCCTAAGAGCACGCGTGTGGTTACGGTTCCTAAAGCAGAAGCAATGACCACAGGTGCGAAGTTGGTAAGTTCATAGTTGCCTAACATCACGATTTCGAATGCAAAAAATACCCCGGCAATGGGGGCGTTAAATGTAGCCGCGATTCCAGCGGCGACGCCGCTTGCTACCAGGACCTTCATCTGCCTTGTTGAGACCTTGAGAATCTGTCCGATCCATGAGCCAATGGTCCCCCCGATGGAGGCAATAGGACCTTCTTGTCCCGCAGATCCCCCTGTTCCCAGCGTGACGGAGGCGGCCAGTCCCTTGACGAATAGGTTTCGCAACTTAAAAGTGGCTCCTTTAAGAGCCACAACCTTCAGGAATTCTGGGAAGCTGTACCCATAAACCTCTTCACGGCTGAAAATCAGCGCCAAGTGGATCAGTAGCAGCCCGCCAACCATGGGAATGACACCGATAAGACCCCTGTGCCATCCTCCCTCCGAAACCCTGAAGAATTGATAGAGGCTATTGAAAACAAAATGGTGAAAAAAAAGAATGGTCTCGCGGAAAAGGAAATTTCCCAGACCACCCAGAATCCCGATAGCGATGGCGACAAGAAGGATGAAACCATATTCACCTCTTTTAAAAACACCCAAAAAAGAGGAGGGGGGAGAAGCAACCCCTTTCTTGATGCGCCGAAAATCAAATTTCGGGATGATAGGCGGTTTTTTTTCTTTCATCGTGACGTGTTCTAAGTTTTTTCCACTTTTTTTGACATAGCTGGCAGGAGAAAGTTTTAGCCTATTGAGGGGAAAGAGTCAACTATGTGCAACATTTATCAACAGGTTGTTGAGAGTAACCACCATAGGCTGGATATGTCATGTGACACCTACTGGGGAGTGCTGATGGGGGGTGGCGTTCCCTGAAGCACGAAAAAACACTTGGGAGAGAGCGCAAAAACAACTAAAAAGAGGCCATATCCAAGAGTTCTAAGAAACCACCTGTACGCGCTCCCTTTAAGGTGGTTACGGGTAACAACATCCATTTGTGTAGGTGGGTGAACACCTTATGTAAGGTTTAAATTCTCTATCCCTTCATCTGCTAAGAGGAAGACCTGTTTTTCAAGGAACCTAACGAGATCCTTATAACTGAGTATACCAACAAGCCTTTCTTTCTTTCCATCTACGACAGGAAGGTGCTCAAGTCCTTTCGCCCTCATTATCTCATAGGCCTCTCTAAGGGAGGTATTTGAATCAAGGTATGGCGTGGATTTATTGGCAATATCCCTTGCTAAGATCAAGGGATCGAGTTCTTTCTCTTCCATGAGTATGGGCCTTAAATCATTTATGGAGATGGTCCCAACAAATTTGTCGTTATATCCCACAACAGGGAAAAATATGTGAGTGGCCTTCTTGAAAATATCTATGACCTCAGAGAGTCTCGCGTTCTCTCTTATGGTCACCACATCAATGGTCATTATTCTCTTAACCTTATAGGGCTCAAGAACGTCGAGCTCGTTTTCACCGGCGTAATCAAGCGCCAAGTTATCCCTGGTAAGAAAAGGACTCTGACTTTCATAGAGGGTGAAAGGACCCGAGAACAGATATCCTATGGATGTAGCGATGAAGAGAGGGATAATGAGACTGAAATTTCTTGTTGCCTCAAGTAGAAGTATCGGAAGCGAAATAGGAACTTTGCCCACTGCCGCATAAAGCGATGCCATTCCCACAACCGCGTAAATACCCACCGACCCAGCCTGGTGGGTAATGCCCATAAAAACCTTCCCGAGGAGAGCACCCATCATGGCACCCATAAACAGAGAGGGGGCAATCACACCACCACTTCCTCCTGTTGCTACCGTGAAGGATGTGGCAGCGATCTTGGCAAATATGAAGAGAAGCAGGAGAGATATGGCAAACTTTCCATTTATGGCCTGCTGTATAACATCGTAGCCCATCCCCCAAACCTCCTTGGCAATAAAAGCAACTATAAGTCCTTCAAGAAGGCCCCCTATGGCAGGCTTGGCCCAGTCAGGGAGTCTGTTCTTCCTTGAATATCTGTAAACCCCATAAAAAACCTTCACATATATCCAACCGAAAACCGCGCTGGAGATCCCTGTGACAAGGGCAAAAGCAATACCAGAAAAGCCAAAACCCCACGTAGCCCCCATCCTGAAAAGGGGCTCATAAGGAAAGATTAGGGAAAAGATCATGTAGGATATGACTGCTGCAATAAGGGCGGGGAGTATGGCTGTAAACTCTATTCCGTATTTATAAAGAACCTCCGTGGCAAACAGTGAAGAACCAACAGGGGCCCTGAATATGGCTCCAAGACCCGCCGCAGCTCCGCATATTCCAAGGAGCCTTCTGTCTTTAAGGGTAAGCCTGAACCTAAATATCTTATCAAGCTTCAAGAATCTCACAACATCGTAAGATATGGACCCAAAACCCGTTCCCATGTACGCAGTGGGGCACTCTCTTCCACAGGACCCCC
>JALTEW010000006.1 GCA_027073795.1 bacterium
ATGTAATATATAACATACTAAGTACACAAAGTCAAGAAAAATGATTCATCCGGTTTTTGCGTACCTGAAGGAGTAGGAGAGGGTTTAAGGGAGATGGGCAATCAGGTATCTTCCATTGCAATACCGACAAAGCAAGGGAAGAACCCATCCTGTCCACGGGTCTTTTATATGCCAGGGAGACACAAGTCTGCGGTGTCCGGTTTGTATTTTATCGTATTATGACTATCCTATCTCTACCGGATCCTTGGAGGGGGGGACCCATAACAAGATCAAGACCATGAAACGACAGGCCTATGGCTCAGAGATAAAGAATTCTTTAAACTCAAAACTTTAGTTGGATGAACCACGAATACCAACGATCACCAAACAATCAATTTAACATTCATAATTCAGAAATGCTATTCCTTTAGTCCTTCAATCCTGAATCCAGATATCTTACTCCTGATCAGGAATTGGCGATCTCAAACCGCCAGGCACACCACCATTCCTCCGGGTGGGGATCCGGTGGGCATCCCACGCAGATAGTTTTGATTCTCGGATCTATGGTTCGGGCGAAATACCCGTACTCCACCAGGCCTGCGGATTTGCAGGGATAGTCGGGAAGCCCCGCCCGTTTCCGCGCCGATTGAACCCGGCAGTCATTCATGCGGAAGAGAAAGCTGTTTCCCGTCTCCTCGACGATTTCCTGCACGTTCAATCGGGCGTAGAGCCGGAACCCAAGGGCCTGCTTGAGGGCCTCGAGCCCCCCGTTTTCCGGGATCCCCACCGCTTCCATGATCCGGCGTGCCTCGATGACCGTGAACCGCGTCCAGGCCGTGTCGTTACAGCGCTTGGCGACAAACATGTCCTCCTGTTGTTCGACGGCCTGAAACCACACCCCGTCATTGGCAATCCAGTTTTTCGCCAAGTCAGAAAAGAGACGGATGAGCATCTCTTTGTCCATGTTTTTCAGGGCAACCGGAACGCCTTTCTCATCTATCTCTAACCCGAAATATTTAGCCAGGCGCTTCATCTGAATGGGAAATCCCCTCTGCCACGCCAGACGATCCACCTGAAGGGCCTTCTCTAAGCCCAGTTGATATTCCGTTTCCCGAAACCAGAGCCCCGTGTGAGAGATGATATTTTTGAAGGCGGCGCCAATCATCTGGATAATCTGTTCTTTTGAAAGATCCTCGATATGTCTCATTTTTTATCCCTTTCCCATGAAGTTTATGGTTAGCATAGACAACCTGCCTTGTGTCGTCAAGAAGAGGAACCGGGCCACTTAGATCTCCCCCCATACAAAATCCGATTCCGCTGAGACAATCTTCACCGGCAGGTGCGCTCCCAGAAGATTACGCTCAGAGGAGACATAGACAGGTAGGTAGTGAGTGCTTTTACCTACCCAGTGCCGAAGCCCCTTGCGCTGTTCAAAGATGACAGTGTCGGTATGGCCAACCCAGGAGGACAAAAACGCCTCTCGTTTCTTTTTCCCCAATTCCAGGAGGTACGCCACGCGTGCTTTTTTGACCGATTCGACTACCTTTCCGTCCAGAGATTGGGACAGGGTTCCGGGACGCTCGGAATAGGGAAAAACATGGAGGTAGGAAAGCGGGAGCGAAGATATAAAACGGCAGGTTTCCTTGAAATCTTCGTTGGTCTCACCCGGAAAACCTACCATGACGTCGGTTCCGATAGTGGCACGGGGAAGGTGCTTTTTGATGGATTGAATAAGTGCCTCGAAAGACTGGGGGGTATAGGGACGACGCATCCTGCGCAGGATCTTCCCGCTGCCGCTCTGAAGAGGAATGTGAAAATGGGAGCAGATTTTCTCGCTGTCGGTTACCCGCCTGACAAGCCCTTCCGTGAACTCCATGGGCTCAATGGAACTGATTCTGACTTTCATCTCGAAGGGGGCCGCCTCAATGGCCTCAATCAGCCTGCCCAAGGATGTTCGAGGCGTCAGGTCATGGCCATAGAGCCCCAGGTGAATCCCGCACAGGACAATTTCCGGATGGCCCGAATGGGTCAGCGTTTCTATCTCACGAAGGACCGTCTCAATAGGTTTGCTCCGACTCCTGCCCCGAACCTTTGGGATGATGCAATAGGCGCATTGGGCGTTGCACCCGTTCTGGACCATGAGATAGGCCCGGACATGACTCCCGAAAGACCTCAGGGACATCACAGGAGGCGTGGGGGGGGAATCAGGAACAATTTTCGTCGGCAGGGAAGCCTTCGCGCTGTTGGGGGTGACACCGACCACGCCGGGAAGGGCTCTGAGTGCCTCCGGGTCACGGTCGGCATAGCAGCCCGTGATGATGATCTTTGTGTTCGGACATCGGCGTGCCGTCTGGTAAACCACCTGGCGGGATTGCCGATCCGCCCGCCCGGTCACGGTACAGGTATTGACAATGGCCCAGTCTGGGCAGGATTCCCTTTCTTCAAGGCGGACGAGGCCCGCGTTCACCAGGCGTTCTCCAATCCACTCGGATTCGTAAAAGTTGACCTTACACCCCAGGGTCGTGATGGAAAACGTGGTCACGGCATGCTCTTTTCAATGATTCCAGCACCGATCAAGCGGTCGCCCTGGTAGAAGGCGGCAACCTGACCTGGTGTAATCGCCCTCTGGGGGTTGAAAAACACAACCTCGGCCCGATTGAATGGCAAGATCCGGACGGACGCGGGGGCTGCGGCATGCCGGTAACGTATCTGGCAGGTTGTGGAAAGCGTGTTCTCACTGGGGGGGAGATGCCACCGGCATTCCCTAACGGTAAAGGTTGACCGGTAGAGCTCTTCAACCTTGCCAATCTGAACCTGGTTTGTTCCCGGATGAAGCGCCGTGACGTAGTACGGCGTCCTATCCGCGATCCCGATCCCCCTCCGCTGCCCGATGGTATACTGAAAAAAGCCGTCATGGGTTCCCAGAACCTTGCCATTGGCATCAATGAAGGTTCCTTCCGGCGCAGGTTGTTGTAAATAAGTCGTAATGAAGTTTGTATAGGCATTCCCTTCAAGGAAACAAATCTCGTGGGATTCGACATCCTTAGGGATGGGAAGCGCGAGAGTCTGCATCAAGACTCTGATATCACTTTTTGTCCTATCTCCTAACGGCAGGATCAGGGGTGTCAGGTGCTCCTGAGGAACGAGGGAGAGAAAATAAGATTGGTCTTTTGACCGGTCACTCCCCCGGCAGATGGTCCAGCGACGGGATTTGGGATCAAACACCTTTTTCGCATAATGGCCGGTGGCAATCCACGTGGCCTGATGGGCAGGCATCATCTCTTGAAGTACCCTGAGTTTTACCCCTTCGTTGCACCAGACGCAGGGGTTGGGGGTTTCCCCTGAAAGATAACTCTCGGCAAAGGGCTTGATAATGGTTTCCCGGAATAGCTTCCGTTTATCAGCAATGATGAGGGGAACATTCAAGTGATCCGCAACAGTCTCAAGGTGATGCGTTCCTTCGCCTGAACGGGTGTTATAGAGAACGAGATGAACAGCGGTTACACGATACCCTTCCTCCTTTAGGAAATGAACCGCCGCGCAACTGTCCATCCCACCGCTGAAACCAACAAGGACATGCTCACTGGACATCAGGCCCCTTGGGATGAAAGGGTGGCGATAATGGCCCTTGGGGGGCACGCCTTGACACAGAGCTCACATCCGCTGCACTTTTCAGGGTCAAAGACAACATACATTTCAGGGCGCTGAATGCTTATGGCCTCGGTGGGACAGACAGCAGCACACGCCCCACAATGGACACAGCGGTTTTCATCCTTTTTGATATTGGCCTCCAGGGGCTCATAGACAACCCCGCAGCCCTTGAGATAGGCCATTCCCCGGTCAAAATCGGTTTCTGCACCGGATATTTCGAGCACCATCAGACTCGCTTCTTTAGGAAAGATGCTGGCTTTCAGAATGTTAAACGCCAGGTTATACTCCTTGACCAGTCGATAGACGATGGGTTGGTTCCATGTCTTTTTCGTAAATCTCAGAACCATTCTTTTTTTAATCATTGGCATCTCCATGGTTTTATAGCTTCACAAGCTCCACTGATCCCCAGGCAGCCAGGGTGGACCCTACGATGGCGACAATCCCTTCAATCCCCTCTAACTCTGATCCCCACGACAGGGCGGGGTCGAGGTCTTCCGGTGTTCTGATACGGTTGGCGATGGCGGTTGCCGCGGCATCCGCGAGCGTGGCATCCTGTGAAATGGCGCACACGGCATCCGCCTTGCCAAAGCTGAGAGAAGGGCCCACCGTCCCGGAAGAGGTGGCAACGCCCATTGGCTCTTTAGAAGGTGGAATTTTGACCCCAACCTTGAGGCTCAGGGGGGTTTCCCCGGCAAAGAGCCCGATCATGGTGGTGGCCCGTGGACGGTAAATAAAGAGGTCTCCCCCGTTTTCCACCAGAACATGGGAGGCATCTTCTGCGACCAAGGCCCTTCCCACGTATTGTGCGATCATCCCCGCTACACCTGCCATGGGAC
>JALTEW010000007.1 GCA_027073795.1 bacterium
CCTGAGTGTGGCAAGATATATGAGGAAAATGGTGAAGGGATTGTTGAAGTTAGGCCTTCAAATGCCCATGGATAAAAAATTATCTTGATTGTCCATGGTGCTGAAAATGCCCTGATTGTTGCCGGAATTAATAAATTAAAGCCGATGAATGCAGTTCAAAGAATCGCGAAGAATGCAGGGGTATTACTGTTTTCAAAAATAATAAGCAGGTTATTAGCCTTTTTTTACATCATGTATACTGCTCGCTACCTGGGTGCTAAGGGTTTTGGCATCTTATCCTTTGCATTAGCCTTTACGGGAATCTTTGGTGTTTTTACCGATTTGGGTCTTGAGCAACTGACGATTAGGGAGGTGGCAAGAAATAAATCGTTAGCAGGTAAATACCTTTCAAATGTCAGCTTCATGAAGGTGATTCTTGTTGCCGTTACCTTCGGGATTATCGCCCTGGTGATAAATCTCCTGGGCTATCCAGCGCAAACAACTAAGGTTGTTTATATCATCACCCTGTCTGTCATTTTCAGCGCTTTTACCCACTTGTTTAACTCAATATTTCAAGCATTTGAAAGGATGGAGTATGTATCATTCGGGCAGATTATAGAAAGTGTTTTGATGTTTTCAGGCGTCATTCTATCTATCAGATGTGGGTTTAACGTTATCGGATTTGCCTCTTTATTTCTGATTACCAGCCTTATTGTTTTAGGGTATGGCTTTGTCGTTCTACGGTGGAGATTTGCAAAGCTGGCTCTTGCGGGAAAAGGAATTGACTGGAGTTTCTGGAAACCAACAATAAAAGAGGCGTTGCCCTTTGGGCTGTCACTAATTTTCGTTACGGTTTATTTCTGGGTTGATACCGTGATGCTTTCCCTGATGAAAGGGAGCGACATGGTTGGGTGGTACAACGCGGCATACCGGCTGATCTTCGGGCTGATGCTGATCCCGTCTGTTTTTGTCGCGGCCATATTCCCCGTCATATCTCGGCATTACAAAACCGCGAAGGCCCTTCTCAAGATAGAATATGAAATCGTTTTCAGGTACCTTTTTGCCGCCGCGCTGTTTATCTTTGCCTTTGGACTGCTGTTCGCGAAGGAGATTATTACTGTCATTTATGGCGTGGCGTACCTGCCTTCCGTCATCGCGCTCCAGGTTCTTATCTGGGTGATCCCCATTATCTTCCTGACTTTTCTGTTTGGGAATTTTCTTGCCGCGGTTGACCATCAGAAGGTGGTCACGATGGTAGCGGGGGCTAATGCTGGCCTGAATGTTATCCTCAATCTTCTCCTCATCCCGAAATATGGGTATGTCGGGGCTTCTGTCGCCACCGTGTTGACCGAGACGCTGGGACTGATTTTGATGGGGATGTATATCTCGAGGCATTTTTTGGAGATTTCCGTGATCCGTGACGTTATCAAGCCATTGTGTTGCATTGCCTTGACATCCGTGGCTCTTTTTCTCATGAGACAGTGGGCCCACTGGGTTGTGGCTGGACTTATAGGCCTTTTGGCGTACATGTTTTTACTGTTCGTCTTTCAAGTGATGTCCGGAAGTGACTTGAAACTTGTCAAGAGGGAAATCCTTGGCTTGAGTGGGACTGGAATTTAAAAATGGCAGGTGAAACGCCGCGCTTGGAACCGGTAAACATGATGCCTGAAAAGCCCTGTGACACTTTCAGGGGAAGCGAAGAAGACATAAAACAGCGGCTACGGAAATACCTTGAATATTTTAATGCCTGCCAACGTGTCCTCGACGTGGGCTGCGGGAGGGGAGAGTTCCTGGAACTGCTTCGGGAGAGCCATATTTCCGCTCTTGGCATAGACATGAACGCGGAAATGGTTGAAATCTGCCGGGGAAAGGAGCTGGATGTTTCGTTGGCTGAGGCATGCGACTTTTTAAGAACGGGCGAAGAAGCCTTTGACGGTATTTTCTGCAGCCAGGTGATAGAGCACATGCCCCCTTTGGAGGCTCAAAACTTTCTGACCCTTTGCGCGAAGAGATTGAAACCGGGAGGCGTGCTGGTTCTTATTACCTTGAATCCAAGGAATATTCGTGTCATGACCAACATCTTCTGGCTGGATTTGACGCATCAAAGGCCGTATCCCCTTATGCTGCTTGAGCAGATGTTGACCAAAAGAGGGTTTGAGGTCCTCACCAGGGGAGATGACAGGGACACGGTAACAAAGGGGAAATTTCCACAAATTCTCCGCTGGATGGATATAAAGCTGTCGAAAGGGATATTTTTCAGCGGGGTGGATATCTTTATCGTGGGGAAAAAGCCGCGGAAGGCCGATTCAACGTGACCCACGCGTTCAACAAGGAGATGGACATGAATCAAGAGACCTGGAGCAATAAACGCGTGCTGGTCACGGGTGGCGCTGGGTTTCTTGGGACGCACGTGGTAACAAAACTAAAAAAGCATGGCGCCCGGAATATTTTCATTCCGCGGAGCAAGGAGTATGATTTCAGGGACGTCGAAACCACCCGAGAAATGCTTGCGAAGTTTCACCCGGATCTTGTCATTCACCTCGCGGCCAGGGTAGGGGGAATCGGGGCGAACCGGGCCCATCCGGCGGAGTTTTTCTACGACAATCTCATGATGAGCATTCCCTTGTTTCACGAGTCCTGGAAGGCGGGAGTGGAGAAATTTGTCGCCATCGGTACCGTCTGCGCGTACCC
Source organism: bacterium (assembly GCA_027073795.1). Classification (GTDB taxonomy): domain Bacteria; phylum Desulfobacterota; class S145-22; order S145-22; family S145-22; genus S145-22. The sequence goes on from JALTEW010000007.1 coordinate 2,671, forward strand.
CAAGTTTACGCCGGTCCCTTTCAAGGAGGATGACCTATGGAATGGATACCCCGAGGAGACCAATGCCCCGTATGGCCTGGCGAAAAAAATGCTGCTCGTGCAATCCCAGGCCTACCGCCAACAATATGGATTCAACTCGATATTTCTGCTGCCTGTCAACCTTTACGGGCCTGGGGACAACTTTGACCCGGACTCATCCCACGTTATCCCTGCCCTAATCCGAAAATGCCTTGAAGCGAAACAGCGAGGGGATAAGGAAATTGTCGTGTGGGGGGACGGCTCCGCGACGCGCGAATTTCTCTACGTGGGGGATTGCGCGGAGGCGATCGTTCTCGCGGCTGAGCGATACGATAAAAGCGATCCTGTCAATATTGGGAGCGCCTTTGAAATCTCCATCCGCGACTTAATTGAGCTGATCGCGAACAAAACGGGTTTCAGGGGAAAAATCGTCTGGGACACCACAAAACCGAATGGCCAGCCCCGCCGTAGACTCGACACAAGCCGGGCGGAAAAAGAGTTCGGGTTTAGAGCTTCCACAACTTTTGATGAAGGATTGACAAAAACCATTGAGTGGTATCGGAAACAAATAAAATTATAGGATTGAGTTTTAAGTGAATGATACCGTAAATAGTGAATCGTAAGGTGTAAAGTGTTTTTTCAACGGTTAACGATTCATGTTTTACGCTTGATGCTTCATTCTATGCCACTTAACGACTAAAAATCTTTTACATTTCACGCCTAACACTTTACGCTTCACGGAACTTACGAACGAGATTAACAAAACAAACGAAACAAACCAGACAAACGGGACAAACGAGATCAACGAGATCAACGAAACAAACGAATCTCCAACCATTGTTATCCAGCCCACAAAGGGATGGGGCTCCTTAAAGCTGCATGAGCTTTGGGAATACCGGGAGCTCCTGTGGTTCATGGTCTGGCGGGATGTCAAGGGGAAATATCGCCAGATGGCTTTTGGCCCTCTTTGGATTATTTTAATCCCCATCGTCAACATGGTGATTTTCAGTCTCATCTTCGGAAAACTCGCGAAACTCCCCTCAGAGGGGGTTCCGTATCCCATCTTTACCTATGTGGCGCTATTGCCTTGGCAGTTTTTCGCGACGGCGACGGAGGGATCCGCGAAGAGTTTACTTTCACAACAGAATGTCATCTCGAAGGTCTATTTTCCCCGGCTGATTATTCCCGTATCATACGTTATGGCGGCTTTTATCGACTTTCTCGCCTCGTTCGTCGTGTTGATTGGCATGATGGCTTTTTACAAAATTATGCCCGGATGGAGAGTGCTGACCTTACCGTTTTTTCTGTTGCTGGCGGCGGCAACTGCTCTCGGCGTGGGACTCTGGCTGGCAGGGTTGGCGGTTAAGTTCCATGACGTCGCTTTGGGGCTTGGTTATGCCTTGACGATATGGCAGTATGTCACGCCCGTGGCCTATTCCAGCACCCTGATACCGGCGAGGTTTCAGGCCATCTACCGCCTTAACCCCATGGCAGCGGTGGTTGATGGATTCCGGTGGGCCCTGTTGAACGGCAAACAGGCACCGGATTGGACCCTTGGCGTAGTTTGTGTTTTAGTGATTATTTTAGTTGTAAGCGGAGCTTTCTATTTCAAACGCACCGAACGCACGATTGTGGATGTGATATGAAGAAGAAAGGACTTAAGTGGTTAAGTTTTAGGTTGTTAAGTTGAAGGAGAATATTTTTGTCTTAACGGTCAGGATATACCGCCTCTCAGATTGGATTGATAGATAAAGATGTCCAATATAA
>JALTEW010000008.1 GCA_027073795.1 bacterium
ATCTTCCAGGACCTTACACGCTACAAAGCCATGGAAAAAAGGGTACACGAGTCCGAGAAACTCGCGACGGTCGGACGTTTTGCCGCGGGCCTCGCCCATGAAATCAGAAACCCGCTAGCCTCCCTGAGCGGGTCCATTCAGATGTTAAAAGACTCTCTGAACTTGGAGGGGGTCGAGAAGGAACTCATGGATATTGTCCTGAGAGAAACCAAGCGCCTCAACCGTCTGGTCAGCGATTTTCTTCAATTTTCCCAGTTTGGCAAGGAAAACTATCAAACCGTTAACCTTCATCTACTCATAGGAGAAATCCTGTCCATCCTTGAAAAGGAAAACGATGGAAACAACATCCATTTTGCCAATAAGCTCCCAAAGGAGTTTGCCATCCATAGCGACAGGGACAGATTAAAACAGGTCTTCTGGAATATTCTGATCAATGCCGTTCAATCCAAGGACAAACAAGAGCACCTAATTACCATCCAGGGAGACCGCTCCAAAAAAAATACCCCTCACACCTCGGATGTCAGGTTCTATACCATCACCATCCGTGACAACGGGAGGGGAATCCCAAAATCCGCCGTTAAAAGAATCTTTGAACCTTTTTTTACAACCCGTCCCGATGGTACAGGCCTGGGACTTGCCATTGCTTACCAGATTGTGAATTCCCTTGGGGGTGCTATTTCAGTTGCCTCCAAGGAAGGTGCTGGGACGGCCTTTAAAATCACATTGCCATCCTGAGAGGAAAAAGCTTATGGACATACCTTCACGTTCCAGAATTCTCATTGTTGACGACGAAAGAGATATTCAAACCTTATTAAGAATCCTGCTTTCAAAAGAAGGCTACACGGTGGATACCGCCTCAGGGGGACTCGAGGCATTGGGGAAAATCAGTAAAATCTTTTACCCCCTGATCATATCCGACATCAAGATGCCGGATCTTTCCGGTCTGGAACTGCTTAAACAGGTGCAGGAAACCTCCCCGCGGAGCATGGTCATCCTCCTCACAGCCTACGCCTCCAATGAAACGGCCATCGAGGGAATGAAACACGGTGCGTATGATTATATCACCAAACCTTTTCAAAATAATGAAATCAAGCTTATCATAAAAAACGCCCTTGAACACCAATTACTGAAAGAGGAAAACCTGAAACTCAAGCAAAGGCTGACAGCCTCTTTAGAAGATCTTGGAGTTATTGGATCGAGTAAATCAATGCGGCAACTGATGGATACCGTCGTGCGCGTTTCAAAAACTCGAACACCCATTCTTATCACAGGTGAAAGCGGCGTTGGCAAAGAAATCATGGCCAAGACAATCCATCATCTTCAGGATTCTGAAAGCCCATTTGTCCCCGTTAATTGTGGGGGCATTCCTGAAACCCTCTTGGAAAGTGAGCTGTTTGGATACAAAAAGGGGGCTTTCACTGGGGCCACCACAGACAAATCGGGTCTTTTTGAAACCGCAGATGGGGGAATTCTTTTTCTGGATGAAATCTGCGAACTTCCCATCACCCTTCAGGTCAAGCTCCTAAGGGTCCTTCAGGATCAAACCTTTCGTCGGCTGGGAGATAACCGGGATATTCGCGTGAATGTGCAGGTTATCTCGGCAACCAATCGTGACATCGAAAAAGAGGTTGTAGAAAAACGCTTCCGTGAAGACCTTTTTTTCCGCCTGAATGTCTTGCGCATCCATGTCCCTCCCTTGAGAGAACGGAAAGAGGATATCCCGCTTCTCCTTGAATATTTCATTAAAAAATTCGCAAAAAAATATCAAAGCAAAACCATCAAGATTTCTTCATACATCCTCAAAGAACTGGAAAACTACGACTTTCCGGGAAACGTGAGGGAATTGGAAAACATGGTTGAACGCGCCGTCGCGCTCCAGGATTCCAATATCATTCTTCCTGAAGTCTACAAATCACAAACCATTGAATCCATCGACCAGGCAACCCTCCCCTTCTATGCCTGTAATTTTCCTGACGAAGGCACCGATCTTCCTGCTCTGCTTGAAGACATAGAAAAGGCGTACCTAACAGAAGCACTCCAACGTTGTCAGGGAAAGAAAATCGAGGCCTCCCGTCTTGTGGGGATGTCCTTCCGTTCTTTCCGTTACAAACTTGAAAAGTATGGGCTGGAATAATTTTTCTTATTTCCCGTGTTTTACGAGGCCTCGATTCTTGAAATTGACAGCCTGAAAAAGATGTGGTAGGAAAACCCCTGTACTAAGGACACATCATCCAAAGGAGAGGTCAAATGTTCACGAACGAGCTCATCCAAATCATCGAAACCAATGCAGACGAACTGACCAAAAGGTGGCTTGCATCTGTAAAAAAGAATCCCTCAACCCCCACTTACAGGGAATTCTCCGAAGAAGTTCTCTATCAGCGCGCCTCTAATTTTTACGCCCAGCTCGGACATTGGATCAGCCAGGAAACCACCAAGGAAGAAATTAGTCGGGATTATACTGTCTTAGGGAAAAAGCGTTTTCAAGAAGGATTTGCCCTGCATGAAGTTATCTATTCCTTACTTCTCTTAAAAGAAGAAATGTGGAACAAGATCTTAAGCGAAAAATCCTTCCGTGACGTCTTGGATTTGTCCATGGCCTTCGACATGAGCCGCAGGATCGAACAGTTCTTTGATCGGGCGTTGTATTTTACCGTGTGTGGCTACGAGGAAGAATCCAGGAAAGATGACATCAAATCCTGTACCTACATGCGTTACTAAGGTTAAGAAAGGTTAATACACCTGCTTATTTCAGGTGGATTTGTGAACATTTTTCCAAAACAAAGGAGGGCTTAACTTGTACAAAATCGTTGACAAAAAGGTTATGGCGGAAGGCACGGTCTGCCAGCTGGAAGTGGAAGCGTCCCGTGTCGCTAAAAAGGCAAAACCGGGTCAGTTCATCGTTCTGAGAATTGATGAAAAGGGCGAGAGAATCCCACTTACCATGGCAAAACGGAACTTAGAAAAGGGAACCATCACCCTTATTTTTCAGGTTGTGGGAAAAACGACTGCGCATTTAGGAACATTGGAACCGGGAGACGCCCTGTCAGATGTTATCGGCCCCCTGGGAACGCCGACGCACATCAAAAAGTTTGATGGTCCCGTTATTTGCGTTGGGGGCGGAACCGGTGTGGCGGTGCTCTATCCTATTACCCGGGGCTATAAAGAGGCCGGGAACGAGGTCATCGGCATTATCGGTTCTCGTACGAAAGACCTCCTCATCCTCGAGGAGGAGATGAAAGAGGTAACGGACGACCTGAGGGTTACCACCGATGACGGGAGCTATGGTCATCACGGCTTTGTAACCGATGTCCTAAAACAAATCCTGGAGGAAAGAAACAATGTTAAGATGGTAGTTGGCATTGGCCCTGTTCCCATGATGCGTTTCGTCTGCAAGACCACCGAGCCTTTCAACGTTCCTACAACCGTCAGTCTGAACCCCATCATGGTGGATGCCACGGGGATGTGTGGCGCCTGCAGGGTGACCGTGGGTGGCAAGACACGTTTTGTCTGCGTGGACGGGCCCGAATTTGATGGACACCAGGTGGATTTTGACGAACTCACCAAGCGGCTTCGGATGTATGTTGAAGAAGAAAAGAAATCATTGGAACTTTTTAAGCAAAAGCACGCATAGCAGAAAAGGAGGCAGTTCAAAAATGGCAGAAAAAGGAAAACAAAAGATCCCTCGCCAGGCAATGCCGGAGCAGGATCCAAAGGTCCGTGCCCATAATTTCGACGAGGTTCCCTATGGTTACGATGAAAAATTGGCCCAGTTGGAGGCCCAGCGCTGCCTTCAGTGTAAAAAACCCCAATGTGTCAAGGGATGTCCGGTTGAAGTAGAAATCCCGCAGTTTATCAAACTTATCGTCGAAGGTGATTTTGCCGCCGCAGCCCGACAGTTGAAAAACAAAAACAGCCTGCCCGCTGTCTGCGGCCGTGTCTGCCCCCAGGAAAACCAGTGTGAAAGCACATGTGTCCTTGGTAAAAAGGCTGAACCGGTGGCCATCGGACGATTGGAAAGGTTCGCGGCAGATTATGAGAGAACCCATAACCTCGTAACGATTCCAGAGGTAGCACCCCCCACAGGGAAACGGGTGGCTGTTGTTGGTTCCGGCCCCGCCAGCTTGACTTTAGCCGGCGACCTTATCAAGAAGGGACATGAAGTCATTATTTACGAAGCCCTTCATAAACCAGGTGGCGTTCTTGTTTACGGAATCCCTGAGTTTCGTCTTCCCAAGGCAATTGTAGCATCCGAAGTAGATTATCTCCAGAAAATGGGGGTAAAAGTTGAAACCGACGTGGTTGTCGGAAAAACTGTGACGGTAGACGAGCTTCTGGAAAACCATGACGCCGTGTTCCTGGGCGTGGGCGCAGGCCTCCCCCTATTCCTCAACCTGCCTGGAGAAAACCTCTGCGGTATCTATTCCGCTAACGAATATCTCACCCGTTCCAA
>JALTEW010000009.1 GCA_027073795.1 bacterium
CTTTAACATACTGTCCCATTTTGGGGGCCACTATAATTGTCAACCTTAAAGAACAAACCCAAAACCCGCGACTGGTTTTAGGAGGTTTGTGTTTTAATCTCTTTTGATCTCAAAAAACCCTTTATCAGGGTCCGAAGCCTCGGTCAGCGTCTGCTTGCGGTCCATTTTGGCCATTCCTCTAAAACATCTCTCCCCCTTAGGCACCTCTGGACGCCCGCCTCCATCTCTGCCCTTCCCTCTCGCCCTAGCTCCTGATATACATCACCCAATATGATGTGGAAAAAACAACTCGCTCACTTTATCTCTGAAAACTTTTCCGGCATGGATAGGGAGCCTTTTGAAAAACTTGTTTTCTTCGGGAATGAGGTCCTTAAATGGAACGCTTCCATCAATCTCATTTCCAGGAAAAACCCTGAGCTAACCCTTGTGAGGCTCGTGATAGATTCCCTTTTTCTTCTGAACATTCTCAACGGGAATGAAACATTCCTGGATATCGGCGCGGGCGCGGGTTTTCCCGCCATCCCTGTCTTGCTGGGAAGCCACACCAAGGGCGCCCTGGCAGAAGTTCGAAAAAAACGCGCAGCGTTCCTGAAACACATCCTCCATGCCCTTGATATTACAAACGCCAGCGTTATCGAGCAAGCCGTGACACACGAGACAACACTTGAGGCATCCAATTTTGACTGCCTATGGTCCAAAGCGGGAATCTCCCATCAACAATTGTTCACTATCGGAGAAAAATGGTTGTGTCCTGGAGGACGCCTCATTATTTTTCGCCCCTTCCAAACCAGTGGTGAAAGGAATCGTGTGATGGCCTTGGCCAGACATCATCACCTCAGCTATGCTGGATATAAGGTATTTAAAGTGCCCTCCCTTCCCCTGACAAGAACCCTTATAATCTATGAGAAAAACCCAGGTGAAATACCTCAAAAGGCCTGAACTCTTCTTTTATATTCACTTCCCTATCTTGATTAAAGATTTAAGCCAGTTGCTTGACAAGCATGAGAAGCCCATGATAAAAAAACATAGTTTTTAGTCTATTTAGGAGGACAAAAACATGGGTTTTGAGAACAACATCAAAAAAGGTGCGGAATCGGGAATACAGGCATTGAAGGACAGTACCAATGTCGTCGTCTCCGAAGTGGGCAAACTCCTCAAGATTTCCGAGAAAAAAATCGACATTAACAGTTACAAGAAGAAGATTGAAAAGAACTATACAACTTTGGGGGAACTTGTGCATCGATACCTGACGGATGGTGTTACCAACCCCCTTGATCAGGCAGAAGTGCGAGAGGTTCTTCAAAACATTTACAAATACAAAGAAAAGATTCAAACCCTTGAAAGTGAAATCGAAATTATCAAGAGTATGAAACCTGTTGAACCTGGCGTTAACAACAATACTGTTAATGGGAACGATAAGCAGAACATTCATCCCTCGGAAAGCAAAGAAGGACCTCTGGAATCTTCTGAGACCGAGGGAAAAGGTGAGGGAGGTGTTCAAACAGAAAGTTAAGCTTATAACAAAACATCAAAATTTATCCTATTTGTTTTCACAATTTGGGGATGAAACGGGACGGGAAAATGGAAGAGTTGACAAAAAAGGAACGCCGGGTTGGAGATATCTTCTTAGATTTGGGGCTCATTACCGAGGCCCAGCTTAAACGGGCCATTGATCTTCAGAAAAGGGAGGCGTGTTTTCTTGGTGAAGCCCTCATTCGAATCGGGGCAATTTCCAAGGACAAGCTCTACTGGGTTTTAGCCGATCAATACAACCTCCCCTATATCAGTAATCTGAGCAGTGAATTCATCGAGCCCGAGGTTGTTAAATCCATCCCCGAAGAGATCGCCCGTGGGTATTCCATTTTACCCGTTTACAGTACTGATGATGAGCTGTCCGTCGTCATTCATAACCCAACCAACACAGAAATTCTTGATTCCCTTAAAAAAATGACCGGTAAACACCTCAAAATTGCCATCAGTGATCGTGAAAGCATTAACAATGTCTTGGATGAGTTTTACGGAATTTCCCGCGTTCGTCCTGTACCGGATCGTGGGCTGGAAATCTGGTCTGATTACTTTGAAAAATCCCAACTGACCCGTTGCGTTAAGGATGTTTCCGGCAAAGAATTCCTGAATTTTATTCTCCTTTCTGCGGAACTTGAAGGAACACCTTCTATCCACTTTGGGATTGAAAACAACGAATTCCTTGTCAAGTTCCGTATCGGAGACAAGCTGTTCACCAAGTTTAGAGGGTCCTCGGAATGGCACACCATTCTTCTGAACCAACTGAAGATACTGGCCGATATTCACGGTAATGGCGACAGATTGATAGCCAAAGGCCGATTCGAATATGAGGTCAAAGAAGAAAAAATCACCTATCGCGCTACAATCATCAAAGGGTTTACCGGGGAAAAAATTATTCTTCACCCCTTCAGAGGGTTCGGAGAGTTCCTCACACTAAGTGACTTGGGCATGACGGATGGCCAGATCAACCTTATCAGAAACCGCACCCAGATTCTTCCCGGGATGGTCCTGTTCGTCACCCCCAATCCCGATGTTATCCCCAGGACCATATCTTGTCTCCTAACCAATATGAACCTCAAAAACGAAAATGTCGTTACCTTTGAGCGGGAGATCTTTTTCAAGAATGAACACTTTCTTCAAATTGAGACAAAGGATTTTACTAATGAAAAACTTCTGAATACCCTGTATGAGACCGTTTCCCTCGACGTTGACGTTCTGGTGGTAGATGACATAAAGAATCCCAGGATTCTGGAAAAAGTTCTGAGTATGGCCTTTAAGATCCCCAAAATTTACGGGGCGATGGTTCAGGAATCGATGCCCAGAACCATTGAAACACTTTTCAAGGTGGGAGAAGATCCAACCTTTGCCTTTTTGAACACGAACCTTATCATTTTTCAGCAGCCCATCCCCCTTTTATGCCCTTACTGCAAGCAGGAAGCTAAACGTGACATCTTTCCATCGCTTCCCAAGGAAATTTCAGATAACATCACCTTGTACAAACCCGTTGGATGCAACCGTTGTAATCAGACAGGGTATCAACAAATCGTTTCCTTTTTTGAAGTGTTACCCGTTACCCATGAAGTGAGGGAGTTTGCGTTTATGGATTTATCCGTGGGGGAAAAGACAAGGAAAATCTATGATATGATCAGCCCAAAGATTAAAGGCTTTATCGTGGATGCCTTGAGAAATGGGACCGTTTTCTGGGGTGATGTCAAAAGAATCGTTGAAAACTACAAAAACATTGATGAGTAATTCTGAAATACCCCCTTTTTCCGACAGCGTTTTGTTACGGACGTGCAACAATAACTAAAAAAACCTCGAACAAACCATCTTCTACTTTTAATCATGTTGGACCTTCAGGAAAAGAAACCCACCCGTTTTTTCGTAGATTCAACCGTTCTCAGGCTTGGAAAATGGTTAAGGCTTCTTGGCATTGATGCCCCATTGGCTTTCCGGTATGTCGAAATTCCAGCCGGTGCCTGCCTTCTCACAAAAAAACGATCCATCTTGAACAAAACAAAACAGGCCGTTTTTGTACCCTTTGATCGCATTAAAGAACAATTGACATGGTTTGCAAGTAAATTTCCAGGTGCTATAAAAAAGGAAAATTTCGGGAGTCGCTGTATACGTTGCAACCAAAACCTCATCAGCGTGTCAAGGGAAACTGTACATGACAGAATTCCAGATTATATCACCCAGACACATAAGGCCTTTATGATGTGTCCCATGTGTAAAAAAATATACTGGAAGGGGTCCCATATGGAGAGGATGGAGGCCTTCCTAAAAAAAATTAATTTCCCTATTGAGGGAGAGCCTTGATCCGCATTACGGGGGGTGAATTCAAAGGAAGGTCCTTGAAACTCCCCAAGGGTCTAAAAGTGCGTCCAACCCGCTCCATGGTTCGAGAGGCTATTTTCGATATGCTTGGCCCAAGAATCATGGAAGCCACGGTTCTGGATCTTTTTTCAGGAAGCGGCCTTCTGGGTCTCGAAGCCAAGAGCCGGGGAGCAAAACAGGTTTTTTTCGTAGAACAAGATAAAACAACTTGTAAAATTCTTAAAAATAATATCATATCGTTTACTCAACTCCACGAAAACCCCATTTTATGCAGCACAGCCAATAAGGCGGTGAAGCAGCTCCTGCAGGCTGGAATACGGTTTGATATCGTTTTGATGGATCCCCCTTATGATCTGAATATCAATCCGGTATTGAATACTCTCTCATCAACTGGTATCGTCAAGCCAAAAGGCTGGGTTGTTGTGGAGAGAAGCAGGTTATCTCTTGATATCATGCCAGAAAATTTCGCGGAGATTAAGAAGAAAACCTATGGATATACTCGTGTTACAATTCTTCAGCCCATCAATTCTCAAGCGAAAGGAGAGGAGATTCCATGATAAAGGCAATCTATCCCGGATCTTTCGACCC
>JALTEW010000010.1 GCA_027073795.1 bacterium
GTAGAAATTCAACCTCCAAAGGGGGTGGATCTGACAAAGTTCCTGGGGTATGCGGGGGCCATTCGTGGCCGTGTTGATGCGATTCTTGTTCCTGAGCTTGAAACCTCCGTCATGCGGCTTTCATCCCTGGCTGCTTCCAGGATTCTTTCTGAAAACGGCTTTGAGGCCATCCATCATACCCCGTGCGGGCACAAAAACCGTATTGCCCTGCAATCTGAACTTTTGGGGGCGTATGTTCTCGGGCTTAAAGCAGTCTGGGTGACGCGTGGAGATCCACCGAACATTGGGGATCATCCTGAGGCGAAGGAGGTTTTTGACCTCGATGCCGATGACCTGCTTGCTGCGGCGAAGCGCTTGCAGGAAGGGTATGACCTCTCAGGAAATGAGCTTGAGGGGGCCCCATCTTTTACGGTGGGTTCCACCTTCAGCGCCGAGGCGACGGGACACATCCTTGACCTTGAGGTGCTGGAAATAGAAAAAAAGATTCGCCTGGGGGTTGACTTTTTTGTCACAACCCCCGTTTTTGATATTAGCCAGTTTGCGACTGTCATGGAAAGGGTGCGTCCTTTCAAGGTTCCCGTTATTGCTTCCGTCATGATCTTAAAGTCCGTAGGCATGGCACGATACATCAACAAGCATATTGAGGGGGTTACTGTCCCGGATGACATTATACGACGGATGATGAAGGAACCTGACAAACAGAAGGCTTCCATTAACATCACCGCGTCCCTCATCAAGGATTTTGAGGGTTTGTGCCAGGGAGTTTGTATCGTTCCGATCGGTTGGGAGGATCGTGTGCCCCAGGTCTTGGATGCCTGTGGGTATTAAAATTAAAAGGCAGTTCTGATGCACGTGCGGAAAGTCAGGATAAAACCGGCAATGGAAAACAATTGAAAATGCAAAATTGAAAATCCCTAATTCTGCATTTTTAATTGTTAATTTTTGTGTGAGGTTGAAATGGGATCCGCCCACTCTTTAAAGCGTGTAAATGAAAAGGTAAAGGAGGGAGTGGGGGTAGAAGGGAATTTTCCCGAAGAGGTTTTCTGGGCACTTCTTGAAAAGGGTGATGATGGTATCCTCGTGCTGGATGCCAACATGAAGATTGCTTACACCAATACGGTATTTCTCGATCTTACAGGGTTTGAATCATCAGAGGTTTTAAACCACTCCTTTTATGATTTTGTGGAACCATCCCAGATAGAGCCACTTAAAAAGATTCTTGAAAATTCCCAGGGCGATCAGGGGAAGTTTTGTCAGGAAACCAGTTTTCTGAAACGTAATGGTTCCTGCATTGCGACGGACACGTGCTTTTCGCCAGATTATGATCGCTCCCCGCCCTTGACCTATGTATATATCCGTGACCTGACAGAATGGAAAAGGATTGAAGGGGAGCTCAAAAAGGCGAACAGCTTTTTCGTGAATCTTATTGAAAGTTCCGTTGATGGAATCATTGCAGCAGATATCAAGGGTAATATTATTATCTTTAACCACAGTGCAGAGCAGCTCACGGGGTACCGTGCGGATGAGGTGGTTGGGGGAAAACTCCATATAACAAAGATTTATCCTGAGGGTGTTGCCAAGGATATCATGCGTAAATTACGCAGCGAAGAGTATGGGGGTGTCGGAAAGCTGACTCCCATACGGATCACAGTGCTTTCAAGGGAAAGAGAGGAAATACCTATTGAACTTTCTGCCGCCCTTGTTTATGAGGAGGGCCGAGAGATAGCCAGTGTGGGAATCTTTACAGATTTGAGGGAGCGTCTCAAGATAGAAGAACAATTGCAGGAAACCCATCTGCAACTCTTGCAGTCGGAAAAAATGGCATCGGTGGGGAAACTGGCGGCCGGTGTGGCGCATGAGATTAATAATCCCCTGGGAGGAATCCTGATTTATGCGAGCCTGATGCTGGAAGATATGTCGGAAGATGACCCCCGGCGTCCGGATATTCAGAGAATTGTTCAGGAAACCACACGTTGCAAGGAAATCGTTAAGAGCCTGCTGGAGTTTGGACACCAGAGCGGGCCTAAATTTGAGCCTGTGGATGTGAATCGGGCTATTGTAGATGGGCTCTTTTTTCTGGAAAACCAGGCTATTTTTCACAATATTGAAATTGTTAAGGACTTGGATCCATTCTCGCTGAGGGTGATGGGAAATGCCAGCCAGCTCAAACAGGTTTTTATGAATATGGTGGTAAATGCGGCTGATGCCATGTCGGGAAACGGCAAACTAACGATTCAGACGCGCCTCAGCGAAGACGAGTCCTTTGTTTACATTTCATTCACGGATACGGGAGTTGGAATTCCCGAGGAGAACCTGTCGAAGATTTTTGATCCATTTTTTACAACCAAAGAGGTAGGTAAGGGAACAGGCCTTGGGCTTGCCGTTTGTTATGGTATCGTCGAGAAGCATGGTGGTCGCATCGAGGTTGAAAGTCAGGTAGGCAGGGGAACCACGTTCCGGATTGTCCTGCCGGTCAAGGGGGAGCAGAAAGGTGAAACAATCCGAGAGGATACAAATTTCTGACGGTTCGGTTGTTGACCCAGGTTTTACGCAACAGGTTATCCAACTTACGGGTGAAGAGGTCATGTCCTGCTTTCAGTGTATGAAGTGTACCAATGGATGTCCGTTGGCACCTGAGATGGATGTGCCTCCCAACAAGGCAATCCGCTATGTCCAGTTGGGAATGAGGGATGCCGCCTTGGCTGCCGATTCCATCTGGATATGCGCCACGTGTTATACCTGCAGCGTGCGCTGCCCCAACGATATCGATATTGCTAATGTTATGGACACACTTCGGAGGTTGGCCTATCAGTCACGGGGAGATGCCACACCGAAATCTCACATTGTTCATTTTCACGAACTTTTTCTCGACTCCCTCAAGCAATATGGCAGAGTCAATGAAACAAAACTCCTGGCAAAGTATGAGTTGAAGGAAGGCCGTTTTTTGAAGGATGCGAGGTTAGGTATGAAGATGTTTTTTATGGGAAAGATGAGTCTCTTTCCGGAAAAGGTACAGAATAAGGAACAGATAGAAAAAATTTTCGACCGTGCTTCGAAAAGGAAAGGTTAATGGGAATTCAAATCGCTTATTATCCTGGGTGTTCTCTTCACTCCACGGCAAAAGAATATAACGATTCTATCAAGGCCTCTTTCAGTAGTTTGGGGGTTGAACTTAAAGAGGTTCCGGACTGGAATTGTTGCGGTGCCACGGCGGCACATAGCCTGAATGAATCCCTTGCCCTTGCCTTACCGGCAAGAAACCTCGCCCTTGCAGAGCGTGAAGGTCTTCCGCTGTTTGCCCCGTGTTCTGCCTGCTATCATCGGTTTATTTTAACCAACCGAAAGCTTCGGGCGGATGAAGACCTGCTTCTGGAAGTCAACGAGCTTATTGATCCCCTGAATTACAAGGGGAGCACAGAAGTCAGAAATATCTTGGAAGTCCTTGTGGAAGATGTGGGGATCAAAAGAATCAAAGAGGCAGTTAGAAGGCCATTAAAGGGGCTTCGGTTTGTTTCGTATTATGGGTGTTTACTGACACGGGTTCCTCATGGACAGGCTTCGGATGACAAGGAAAATCCTGTTTATATGGATAAGGTTATTGAAGCTTTGGGTGCTGATCCTGTCCCCTGGCCATCGAAAATGGACTGCTGCGGGGCAAGCCTGAATTTGACGGAAGAAGCGATTGTTTGCAGGTTGAGCAGTCATATCCTTGATAACGCCCAGGCCGTTAACGCCCAGGCTGTGGTTACGTCATGCACCCTGTGTCAGATGAACCTTGACCTGATGCAGTCAGGGACAAAACCGGAGTATAGTCACCCGGCAGGGCTTCCAGTCTTTTACATTTCGGAGATTTTGGCCTTGGCGTTGGGACTGTCCCTTCCTGCCGGGCATTGGAAGAAGCATTTTGTGGACCCGAAGGGTGTTTTGAAAAAGGGAGGTCTAATTCAGGCACGAGGGGAATAATGGAAGATCAAGTTGCCTTCATTGAAAAGTGGGATCCATTCAGCGCCAAGAAGCTTCGGGCGTTACTGGAGAAAAAGCCGGCACTGATAGAAGAGGCAAATGTATATGGTGAAAGATACACGAACCGACAATTTCAGATATCCTTGGACCAGATCCTCAGGCGTGAGATGACAAGAAGCCGAATTTGTGAATGCCTTGCAGAGCAGGAGAAACCTGTGAGGGTGATTGCAAGGGAACTGGACATGCCGCCTGATGTGGTGTTGAAACATATCGTGGAGCTAAGGCGCCGCAGCCTTGTGGTTGTGGATCACATTGAAGATAGGAAGATTCCGTATTATCGTTATACGGCACCGGGAGGTTCGTCATGACCCAGGAGAAATCGGGTGCGGTTCTTGTTGTTGGGGGCGGGATTGGGGGAATGCAGGCATCCCTCGACCTGACGGAATCG
>JALTEW010000011.1 GCA_027073795.1 bacterium
GGGAGGGTCTTCCACGCCATTCGTGACGATGAATACTCTGCCAACGCCGTGGGGAAAGATACCTTTCGCCTAAGACGCGTTAGCCTTGTCATGGGCACTCTTCTTGCCGCTCTGGGAGGAATATTATGGGCTCATTACATCACCTTTATCAGCCCTTCGGACTTCACGCTGAATGAGACCATCCTTGTTCTGCTTATCGTTGTCTTGGGAAGCCGCTGGGGAACCACAGGTGCCGTTCTCGCCACCTTTTTCGTTATTGGATTTCAGGAAGGCCTGAGATTCCTCCCTCTTCCGGAATCCTTTGGCCGATTGGTTGCCCCCATTCAACAGATGCTTTTCGGCCTTATCCTTATCATAATTGTCCTTAAACGTACCGGAAAGTGGGCCAGAAAAGGGAATCAATTTGCTCAGGGTTGATAATATCTCCAAACATTTCGGAGGGGTGTGGGCCTTAAAAAATTGTTGTCTCAATATAGACAACTGGCCCATTGTGGGGTTGATTGGCCCCAACGGCTCCGGTAAAACAACGCTTTTCCACGTCATTACAGGTTTCTACACCCCTGAGTCGGGAAAGGTTCTCTTTAAAGGAAAGGAAATCCAATCACTCCCGACACACCGTATTGTCCAAAAAGGCATCGGACGGACGTTTCAGCTTTCTCGTGTTTTCGAAACATTGAGCTTGTTAGATAATCTCCTGATCGCACGAAAGGATATCCTGGGAGAAAAGGTTGCCTCTCTCTTTACCCGCTGGGAGAAAATTCAGGAAGACGAATCACAGGCAAGGTCTCGGGCACTTTCCTATCTCAACCTGATGGGCCTCGAGACAAAGGCCGATGAACCTGCAGGGAACCTGTCTTACGGCCAGCGGAAGCTTCTCGAACTTGCGCGGACACTCATGCTGGATCCCTCCCTCATATTACTGGATGAGCCCGCCGCTGGCATCAATCCCACCCTGATAAAAAAGATTCTATCCGTTATCCAATCTCTTAAAAGGAAAGGGAAACGTTTTCTAATCATTGAACACAACATGGACGTCATCATCCAGCTCTGCGACTGGGTTTACGTCCTGGATGCAGGCGCGGTTATCGCGAGCGGCCCCCCTGATGCTATCCGCACAGACCCTGTGGTTCTGGAGGCCTATTTTGGAAAGTAGACACCCCATCCTCTTGCTTAAAGACCTCACCACCGGTTACGGAAAGATTCAAATCCTGAGGGATGTTCACCTCACCGTCTCAAGGGCGGAAATCGTTTGTATCATCGGCCCAAACGGCGCAGGGAAATCGACGGTGCTCAAAGCTGTTTACGGCCTCTTGCACCCGTGGAGTGGCTCTATCTACTTTAAGGGCGAGGACCTCTCATTCCTTCCTGTAACCAAACACGTCACACGGGGAATGGTTCTCGTCCACCAGGATAACAATGTCTTCCCGAACCTGACCATTCACGAAAATCTCGAGATAGGTGGTTACCTCATCCCAAACACTGCCCGGCTCAAGTCACGCCTTGAGAAGGTCTTCGAGCAGTTCCCCTCTCTTTATAACAAGCGCAAACACCCCGCCCGTTCTCTCTCAGGAGGGGAACGGCAACTTCTCGCCATCGGAATGGCTCTCATGACAGAACCTGACCTGATCCTCCTTGACGAGCCCTCCATGGGTCTCGCCCCACAGATGATGGCACAGGTCTTTTCGTGGGTCAAAAGAATTCACAAGGATGGAAAGGCTATATTGATGGTTGAACAAAACGCAAAACAGGCCCTTGAGATTGCCCACAGGGGCTATGTCCTGGACTTGGGGAAAAACCGTTTCGAGGGAGAGGCCCAGTTTCTCCTTGACGACCCAAAGGTCAAAAAGCTATACCTTGGAGGCAGAGACACGTATGAAAATCTATCGTGACATCACCCAGACCGTTGGGCATACCCCCCTCGTTCAACTCAGCAAAATCCCCCCGAAAGGTGAAATCATCTGGGCAAAGCTCTGGGGCATCGGGGTAGGGTTTGCCCCCGCTGTTTGTGAGATAGAACTTATCGACCACATTGTCCCTATAAAGAACGAGGAAGCCACTACAATGACCCACAGGTTGGCCAGGGAAGAAGATATTTTTGCTGGCATTTCATCCGGCGCCGCGGTTGCCGCTGCGGTTACCCTACTAAAGGAAAAGGGATTTTCCGGAAAGAAAACCGTCGTGATCTTACCCGACGGGGGAGAGCACGACCTTTCAACCGGCGTTTTTCAAATGTGAGCCGAGAGGGAAAGAACCATGGAAAAGTTATCCTCATCCATTCCAAGAGATTTAAAACTCCGGATACAAAACGCGAAACATGTGGTGGTTATCACGGGCGCGGGAATCTCCGCTGAAAGCGGCATTCCCACCTTCCGCGGTGAGGACGGTCTCTGGAAAAATTACCGCGCGGAAGAGCTGGCAACACCCTGGGCATTTGAGAAAAATCCGGAACTTGTCTGGAAATGGTATGACTGGCGGAGGGGAATTATCGCAAAAGCGGCCCCGAATCCAGGTCATATCATCATTGCCGAGATGGAACAATTCTACCCAAACTTCACCCTGATTACCCAGAATGTAGATGGACTCCACCGCAAAGCGGGGTGTAAAAACGTCATTGAAATACATGGAAACCTCTGGCGTGTTCGTTGTATCAGGGAAGGGAAAACCTTTTACCTTGAGGAAGTCCCTCTTCATGAAATACCACCCCATTGCTCCTGTGGTGCCCTGGTAAGACCTGATGTGGTCTGGTTCGGAGAATCCCTTGACCCAACCCTGATCCGGAAATCCCAAAAGGCCCTGACAACCTGCGACCTTCTCTTTGTGATTGGGACCTCCGGTATCGTTCAGCCTGTGGCAAGCTTTCCTTCCATCGCCAAACAATCGGGCGCCTTCATTATCGAAATCAATCTCGAACCCACACCTATTTCTGCTATCGCTAACATTTCACTTCGTGGGAAATCGGGCGAAATCCTTCCTGCCCTCTTTAAAACAGATTAGCCACGGGAAATTATTCCATCATAAAACCTGACTTCATCAAAACGCTTGACATTTTATGTTGATTTAACTAAAAAAGCACTGAACCCTTTGAATAGGGAGGGATTTTGGCAAAAAAGGGCATTATCAGCAGAATATTTGGCATCAAGAAAAGACCCGTCAAGATTGATGTTAAGGAACTCAAGAAAAGGGTTGAGAATAATCCAAAAGACCTGAAAGCTATTCTCAAGCTTGGCGATTATTACTCCTCAAAACGCAAAAGGAACAAGGCAATTGAACACTACACTACAGCCGCGGAAATCTGCATCGAAGACGGCTTTATCAATAAAGGAATCGCCATCGTCAAGAAAATTGCGACCTTGGACAAAAAAAACCCTAAGATCTACCAAAAACTGGCTGAACTTTACATGCGACAAAACCTGTTTGGGGAAGCCACTCTTCAATTACAGAGGGCCCTTGAGCTGGATCCCGAAAATGACGAGGTTAAAGAAACACTCAAAAAGCTAAGCGGAACTGCTGAGGAGCATCAAACGATTATCGAATCTCTGCGCGCAGACAAGGAAGCGCAGATCGCCTCTCAGGCAACAACCCCTGAAGAAATCATAAAGGAAGCAAAGGAACAGATTCGCAAACAAATCTCCAATGAAGACGTACTGGAACATTATGACTTGGGTGTGGCCTATATGGAGATGGAACTTTATGACAGCGCCATAGAGGAGTTCGGCGTTACATTGAATAGCCGCGATTTTTTCGAGGATTCCATCCGACTTATCTACGAAAGCTTTTTCGCAATGGACCGCATGCAAGACGCCGTGAATTACTTTAACACCCTATTAGAACGACCTAACTTTTCTCCCCTTCAAAAAGGAGTGATTCGTTTTCACATCGGCATGGCCTATGAGGATTCTCTTGAAACAGTCAAGGCCGTTGAAATCTATGAAAATCTTCTCAACACCGGGTATCCAAAACCCGAGGTCCTTGTCCAGCGTATTGAAAGGCTTAAGCATTCCGGCCAACTGAACAATCTTTCTTAATGATATTACAGAAAATTCCAACTAAAAGGAGTTAAATTAACCATGAAACGCATCGGAGTCTTAACAAGCGGAGGAGATTCCTCAGGTATGAACGCCGCCATTCGGGCTGTCGTTCGGGGTGGAATCGAAATGGGATTTGAAGTCTATGGATTCATCCAGGGCTATACCGGGATTCTCGACAGACATTATCGAGTTATGGATTCATCAAGTGTGAGCGGCATTCTTAATCATGGCGGGACCATCCTGAAGAGTGCACGGTGTGAAGAGTTCAAGACTGACCGTGGCCAGGAGGAAGGTTTACGTATTCTTGAGGAACTGGGCGTCGAGGGTCTTGTGGTCATTGGAGGAGACGGCTCTCT
>JALTEW010000012.1 GCA_027073795.1 bacterium
GAGATAGCTAAGCCCGGTTCACGGCGGTGGCCTTGAGAGCCACTGGGAGCAATCCCACGGGAGTTCGAATCTCCCTCTCAGCGCTTTTTTAGTGGTAACTTTTAAATAGTAGAATACCCATTGGGTACTATGCACGAAAGAACTACGGCCTCTAGGCCAAATTCAAAAAAATGGGAAATTACTGTCTATTTGCCGTCCCGAAAAATGAAGGAGGAGTGGCAGGAACACGCAGAGAACCACATGATGTCCGCCTCGAAATTCATCATACACGCCGTGGACACATACATCATGGAAATAACGAAGGAAACCAGCGGAATAAGGAGACAGGAGATGGCGAAGATGCTCAAAGAGCTCAAGACTGAGAACGAGGAGTTGAAGGAGGAGAACCACAGGCTGAAACTTCTGAGCAAGGGGCTTGAAAAGGAGCTCACCCTTGTGAAGATGAACGCAGAGCCGCAGAGTTCCATACGAAAACCGGACAGAAAGCTGATGTACGCCCTGAAAAATCGTGGATCTCTCAGCAAGGAAGAGATACTGGAGGTTCTTGGGCTGGAGTTCGTTGCTGACGAAGAGATGATTGCAACGATAAACAGCGACCTTGAAGCGCTGGAAGAGGTGGGTGTTGTACAGTTTGACGGAAAGAGATGGAGGTGGAACCTTGGTTGAATTGATAAAAATGCTGGACGAGTTCGAGAAGGACTCAAAGCTGAGAGGGCTGACACCTGAAACCATATACAGGTACAGGACACCGATAACGGCCTTTATTGGCCTGCTGGAGAAGAAGGGGCTTGACTTTGAAACTGCGGATAAGGAGGTTCTTAAAGAGTTCCTTTACATGCAGAAAGAAAGGGGCGTGAGCCAGAAAACGGTGATGAACTACTTCTCAGGCCTCTCGTCCTTCTACGATTACCTGCAGTTCGAAGGAATTGTGACTCATAACCCGATAATTCCGTTCCGAAGGAGGTATCTACACACTTACAAGACGGACAAGCGGCCCCAGACAAGGAAACTCATCAGCGTGGAGGAGATGGCAAGGCTGATAAACAGCATAATGGACCCGAGGGCAAGGGCTATTGCCATGCTTCTGGCAAAGACGGGAGTCAGGAGAGGGGAGCTAATTGCCATGGACATAGACGACATAAATTGGGACAAGTACTCCATCACCCTGAAGGAGAAGGCGAAAAGAAGCAACCGTGTGGTGTTCTTTGACGAAGAATGCGCCGCAACTCTGCGCAGGTGGCTGAGGCTCAGGGAGAGGCTTGAGGTTGATGAGAATTGCAGGGCCCTGTTTGTAAACTACAAGAGCAGAACCAGAATCAACAGGGACAGGGTGTACGACGATGTAGTAAAGCCGGCCACGGCCATTGGAATCAACGACCCAAATTCAGACAAACTGAGCGACCACTTCAGCCCCCATGCCTTCAGGCACTGGTTCACGACATGGCTCATACGGAACGGAATGCCGAGGGACTATGTCAAGGAGTTGAGGGGGGATGCGAGGCACGACGCCATAGACATTTACAACCACATAGATATGGAGGATTTGAGGACGGAATACCTTGCAAGGATACCAAAACTTGGCATTTAGCACGATTTTGCCGTGAAAGGAGCTGTAATCAATTCTGACGCATTTGACCCCCGTTTGCATGTGAGGACATTAACTGCAGGGAGATGTGCCGGAGGAGGGGCGTTTTAGGGGGCGGGATTTTTGAAGGGGCAATCCTCATTCCTTTCCGCCTTCCAATCCGGTTAATCTCTTTTTCTCCCAACCATCACCCAACGCCATTTATTTCCCACTCTTCCACCGTTCTTAAAATATTTCGTATCAACTCCACCCCTGTTCCGGGCCAAACTTACTCTTTTAAAACTTTTCCACCAACCGGAGTTAAACATTCCGAGCAATGTTTTTAAGCCCTGATGCCTTTCCCCCCAACATGGGCCGCAAGAACACGGGCAAGACTGCAACCATAAGGGAGAGAACGGTCAACATCTACCTACCTGACCTCGAAACCGTTGACAAATGGAAGGAGGCAGCTTCGGAGAGCAATACATCACTTTCCAAATTCGTCATCCAAAAAGTCGAGTTTGCCCTCAACAGGGGATCCCCCAAAGATGTCCAGAAGTTGGAAAAAGAAATTGCAACCCTCCGTGAGCAGTGCGAATCTCTTGGGGAGGAGAACAGGGGGCTGAAGGAACAGATGAAACGGCTCTATAAAGAGATAGAGTTGTGCAGGTCGCAGTTGCTGGAAGAATTCTCCGGGCGTCATGTTGGGGAGGTTAACCGGCAGCTGGTGGATATTCTCAGGGCGGGCCCAAAGACCGAAAAGGAGATTCTTGCCCAAATGGAAGTAGAACCGGGCTCCGATGAAGCGAGGGCGATAAGCACCCAACTGGCAGTCCTACTTGACATGGAACTTGTGATGTACGATGGGAAAGTTTGGAGATGGACAGCTCAGTAAGGGACTCTGCCAAATTCTCCATGCTACCCCAAAGGGATTTCAAAAGTTTTTGGAAATAAGGTGAGTCCTACAAAATATTTTTGGACGGGTCTTGTGTCTTCACTTGAGAGAACAGGCACGGTAAGTCCTCAATTTCTTCGCACAGAATAGGGCACAAATATTGCTTCATTTCAATCGCCTCTATTCGTGATATGTTTTCTCATTGTTCGTGAAAATTTTCCTACCCTTCAACCACTCCAAGTCTTCTTTTTTGCGTTTTATCTTGCTTTTTAAGTGTTTCGCTTTCCGTAAAGCATTTCGCTTTGTATTCGTGAATAATGCCCTTGATTTTGCTTGACTTTTGCCCTTCTTGTTGCCTGTCGTCAACACCCCTAATGCGCAATGCTCATTGCCCTCTTGTAATTGGATATTGTGCCATCCGATTTGGTAAATTTAGAGAGAATTTGGTCAAGTGAGCCCACTCCAAATCGCATTTGGCAGAATTTTTGCCAAAAACGCAGCACTTTGCAATAAGATAATAAAAAAATCTTTAAATGCAAGGGGGGTAAGAGAGAGTAAGTAACGCTCGTTGGGTGCGCATTTCATCTTTTTTAACTTACCCCCCCAACGGGAAAATGTTTTCGTAAGTTTTAGGGGGTAAGATGACGCCGATACCCTGTTAAAACGCAAGTTTTTTGCTCGATTTTGGCGACACCTTTTTATACCCTTTGTCAAAAAAGTTGCATTTTTCAACCTCAGATGAGAAGCGACTTCTTTTTTGCATCTGGATTTTTCGTTGGGAAAACAATTTCAATTGCAATACCAATAACATATAGTGAGAAAAGTAAAATGCAATAGCAGAAAGGTTATATTTCAACAATCAATTTTCTAAAAAATTTTGCTTTTTCGTGGCTTCTAAAAAAGTAAAAACGCAAATCTCGAAAAAATTCCCTCAAAAATCGAAGCAAAACAGGGGTTTAATGATTTCGTAAGTTTTCACTCTCTCTGCTATTTCAGTTTGCAAAGTAAATCTCAGATTTACTACAAGCAACACTCTTATATAGTTTGTATGTGTTTGTGTTAATTATGACAGGAAGTAAAAAACAAAAGAAGAAAAACATCGTCTCGCTTTTTGCAGAGGGCGCAATGGAGATAAGAGAGCCATATGTTTGGACCAGAGGCCTCTATCTCGGCGAAAACGACGGTTTTGCTATTGTTGGCAGTGCTGTTGCGTACAGAGCGGATAATGTGTTGTACATTGATGGAAAGAAGGCCGAAGTGCTGGAACCGGTATATGCCATGCTGGACGAGAACGGAGTTCTTCGCTTAAAAAAACAAAAAAGGTGATGAATGTTTCTGGACAAGAGTTGCGTTTTGGAAAAATTTAGGTCTTGCAGGCTACCAACTTCTCTATTTTTGGCAAAAGAGAAAAACATCAACCTCCTCTGAAACAAGAACATACAATTTTTCTGCAGACCCAAGAAGCGCAAAAAATCCGAAATATTGTTCCACCTCTGCCGATCCATCTGCCCAAACACCCATTTTTAGTTGCCAAATAGACATTAAGTACGGAACTTCTCCATGTTCCTTCTGTACATCTCTTCAGACATCCTTGGTTCGTCTGATGTCGGAGATTTTTCTTTTGAGACCATATTTCTTTTACCTCCCTAGAAGAACCTCCACTGCACAGGGTCTTCCGCCTCTCTTTCTTCAAGTTTCACATTCGGCACATTCTTTCTTCTTCTCTTCATGAAAAGCAGGGTTACTATAACCACACCAGCGGCCGCTATGATATAGGGATACAGAGGGGAGTAATCCGGTCGTTTTTCATAAATTTCTACGGCATAGCCCGCAATTGCAAGTTTATTTCCATCCGGGGAAAGGGCAACAGAAAAGCCGTAATGCCAAAATTCGTCTGAATACCATACAGTTACT
>JALTEW010000013.1 GCA_027073795.1 bacterium
TTTCCATCGAACAGGGGCGTTTTGCTGGTTGTGGCGGTTACAATGATATCGGCACTCTGAATAGCATCCTTTAAAGGTGGCTGGACTCTGATTATTGGGGGATTGGGCCACGGCTGCATCTCTCTTGCCAGTTTCTGGGCAGATTCTTTATGCCTGCTAATGATGAAAACCTCATCAATCTTACGAACGGCCAAAACCCCAAGCAACTGAGCGCGCCCCTGAACTCCCGCGCCGAAAAGCGTTACCTTTTTCGCGTCCTGGCGGGCAAGCAGGTCGGCAGCAAGGCCACCCGCCGCTCCGGTTCGGATAGCTGTCAAACTGGTCCCATCCATGAGGGCACGTGGCATACCCGTCAGGGGGTCAAGGGCCATGACCATGGCTGTAACGGTTGGGAGTCCCGCCTCCGCATTCCTTTCATAAACCGAAACAATCTTTATGGTCAGGCTTTTGGTTTGGCGGAGGTAGGCAGGCATCAGAAGCGTAACCCCTTTTTCAGTGGAAAGACTCGATCTCAGGGGCATGGTGGCCCTTCCGGCGGAAAACTGGCCGAAGGCATTTTTTACGGCTTCAATAGCTTCAGACATGGGCAAAGCGGATCTTACATCATTTGATGCGAGAATCCTGATTTTCATGGTTTTCCTCTCTACCTCCGGTTATGACCAAAAGCATTTTTTGCTGTTTCTTTTAGGTATCCAGTTTGCAGAAGGGGAAATAGCTATAAGCCTACTCTCTTTTCCCAAGTTCCTTTGAGCGCATCGTTGCCTGTTCCACTGCCCGGATGACTGTAAACTTGAACCCGTGTTTTTCCATTTCCGCTAGGCCGTGACTGGAAGTACCCCCAGGTGAAGTGACCTTGTCCCTTAAAACCGCGGGGTGCTGCTGTGTGGTCAGCGCCATCTTGGCAGCTCCGTAAACCGTTTGAATAGCAAGCGCAAGGGCCGTCTCATGGGAAAGGCCCATAAAGACGCCCCCTTCGACGAGGGCTTCTATAAAAGCGAAAACGAAGGCAGGTCCACTTCCGCTGAGTCCCGTCACGGCATCCATCAGATCTTCTTCCACGATAACTGTTTTGCCCACAGAATTAAAAATGGATTGCGCTATTTTGATATCGTTATTCTTAGCATGCTTTCCGGAGGCAATGGCTGTAGCAGCTTCTTTTACGAATGCGGCGATATTTGGCATGACGCGAATCACGCGTAGTTCTTTTTTGAAGGCCGCTTCAATAAAGGCGAGGGAAACTCCGGCCGCAATGGAAATGACGAGTTTACTCATGTCAAGATAGGGGGCTGTTTCTTCGAATATGGAGGCTATAATTTGAGGTTTGACAGCATAAACGATGATTTCGGCATGTTTGATGACTTCAATGTTGCTTTTCGTTGTGCTGACGCCGTATTTCTCACTAATTTTTTTTAGCTTTTCTTCTCTTACATCGGAGCACATAATATCATCAGGCAAAGAGGAGCGGGAATGGACAAGGCCCCCAATCAATGCTTCACCCATGTTGCCAGCGCCGATGACCCCTATTTTTTTGTCCTTTAATGGCATATCTGTATTAACCTCCTTATTCCCTTATGACGAGGGACTTGCGGGGATAGAAAAAAGATCTCTGCTGAATTCTTATAAATTCCAACCTCGCAGTTGAGCGTTATTCTAAATTGTATTTTATATTTGTCAATGAGACACGATAATATTCTTAAACATGGAGAGAGCAAGCCCATAAAAAAGCCGCCCCTCCATTCAGGGCGGCTTGATGGATTGCCCATCTGTTTACTGGACGGTAATGGGAATCCTTTTCGGTTTGGCTGACTCTCTCTTGGGAACCTGGATCGTCAAGACACCATTTTTCATTTTCGCTTTAACCTTGCCTTCATCGATATCTCCGGGAAGGGTAAAGCTTCTTTCAAACCATCCGTAACGGATTTCCTTCTTGTGGAAGGATTTGTTTTCCTTGGTATCTTCTTCTTTCTTCTCTCCGCTAATGGTTAGGACATTTTGATTTAACGCGATCTTGACGTCATCTTTTTCCAGCCCTGGAAGCTCAACCCGCAGTTTATACTCATCATCTGTTTCCATCATATCCACAGGTGCCATCTCCGCGGTTTCAAAGAGAGGTTCAAGATTAAAGGGTTCCCATAAGGTGTCCAGCAAACGGGTTGGAGATAAGGATCTTTCGCTTTCTCTTGACCTGAAAGGTATCAGCCAACTCATCCTTCTCACCTCCTTATTTCTTCTACTGAATAGATAATCACTTTTTTGGGAACGTCAAGAGTTTGTGTTGGGTTTAAGGTTGTAGGTGAAAGCGGGAAAAGTTAGCGGTTAAACATAAAACTATTCAATAAATCACCTTCCTGATACCTCCGGAGAATCTGAAATAGAAAGGGTATTACAAGTATATAGAAGTCTGTTATAATTAGAGAAGAAAGCATTCAATGGTTACAAGGCTCCGGGGGCGATGAATGGGGATGGGAAAATTACAAAGATACAAAGAAACTGCTTAGCTTACATTTCACTTTTTTGTTGCAAGATCATAATGTTCTAAAAATTCCTTGGGTTCCAGATAGGTAGCATCCATAAGAGCTGCCAGCTCGCGGGCAAAGGGTGCAGCCTGCTTCACGGGATTAACGACGAGGGTCTTCCGTACAAATTTCTTTATAGTCAAAAAACACCTTTCCATTTCTTCACCGGTGAGAGGCTCCGTTGACCGGCCATCGCTTATCACGTAAAGGTCGATAACATGATACCGTTCCCGCCACTGGCGCATCAATCGCTCGGCCATTCGTATTCCCTGCCCCAGGGGGGTGGCTCCCTTTTCTTCAAGGGAGGCAAGACGATGAAGAACAAAATGGAGACTGGTCGTGGGTCGGATTAGGATTTCAGCAGATGTTCCCTGAACTGCGACAATGGCAACCGGGTCTCTTCGAAAGTATGCTTCACCAAGGAATTTCACTATCCATAAGCGCGCCAGCTTGCGTGTCTCGGCCATGGAATCGCTGATATCCAGGAGGAAGATGACAAGTCTTACCTGGGGGGAACTGAAAACGGGCTCGCGGAGATCCGAGGGAGCGGGGGTATTTCGCCCCGATTTCCAGGCATGAAAAATGGTTGCGATCTCATCGATTCGTCCCTCGCGCCATGTCCTGTGGGCGTGTTTTCTTCCCCCGGCTGAGAGTGCTTCCCTTCGAAAACGTGAGCGGCCTCCCGATCGAATGGAGGCTTTTTTGCTGAGATGGGGTGAAACCCTGAGGGGAGACAGAATTTCTTGAAAATCCCTCCTCTTATGTTTGATGGGAACAGGAATATCACCCTCGCCAGATTCCATCTGGATTATTTTTTTTCTTTCCCGGGTACTTTTTTTTTACGGTAAAACGGGGAAGGCAGCCAACCACCCTTTTCACGGTCTTCGGGGTCCCCTCGCCCTTTGAAGGCCCTCTCCTCAATCTCTTTCCATGTTACCACATGCTGAATATCGGCAGAAGGTATTCGATGCTGAAGCGCCAGCGGCATGACTTCCTGAATATCCTCCCAAATTACGCAATTCCGCTCCTCCCAGGCGGCCCTCGCTTGAGCCGCACGCAGCGTAGCCAGTTCGGCCCGATGGGTGTTCACACCTGCAGCCATGATAGTTTGTAATGCCCTGTTCACCAGTTTGTCTGGGATTTCAACCCGTGCCAGCGACATTTTCGCCCTGCCAAGTTTTTCCGAGATCTTCCGTTGTGCCTGTTTGTAAGAGGCCGCAAACTCCAGGGGGTTCATCTCATACGCCTGGGCCCGCTTGAATACCTCCAGCCGCCCCTCTACGGTGGGCAAGGCGCTGACATGAACTGCCAGCCCAAAACGGTCCAGAAGCTGGGGACGCAACCATCCCTCCTCAGGGTTCATACTGCCCACAAGGATGAAATGGGCATGCGTGTCACGGGAAATCCCTTCCCGTTCCACCCGGTAATAACCCGTCGCCGCGGCATCCAGAATGACATCCATCAAATGGTCTGGGAGCAGATTAACCTCATCAATATAAAGGACATGGCCATCGGCCCTTGAGAGAATCCCTTCTTTTACAGAAACCTTCCCCGTAGCCAGTGACCTTTCGGCATCCACCGTCCCCAGCACCATTTCTTCCCCACTTCCTAAGGGAAGCTCGACGACCCGAATGTCTTGAAGCAGGGTTGAAAGGCTCCGTACCAGCGTGGTCTTACCTGTCCCCTTTTCGCCCAGAAGGAGGACTCCATGAACCGCCGGGTTAATGAGGCTGAAAAGCAGTGCCTCCTTTGCGTATTCTTGATTGACTATTGCGGCAAAAGGGAATAGCACCTTTTTCTCAAAAGGGTTTTCATCGAAGGTTATTCCCTTTTTTTCTACAGT
>JALTEW010000014.1 GCA_027073795.1 bacterium
GCTTGGGCGCTTCGATATTATTTTCTGTCGCAACGTCATCATTTATTTCAGCGAAAGGTTTAAAAAAGAACTTTTTTTAAAGTTCTACCGATCCCTTCAGCCAAGCGGGTTGCTCTTTTTGGGATATTCTGAAAGCCTGCGGGGACTTTCAGATGATTTTGAGCCAATTCAATATAAAAACGCCCTCTTCTACAAGGCGAAAGAACGGAAGATGGGGCCATGATAAAGTTAGCGAGGCGTTCCTATGCGCAAAACTGAAATCAAGACAAACGACGTCAGGCATTACTGCGTCTGGTTCAAAAATGATAGTGGGGCTAAAAATCCCCATGCCTGCCATCGAAAAGTAAGCTCCGTGAGGCGATAAAATGGACATACAAGACAGAGAAATTTTGAATGAATTTGTATCAGAATCCCGGGAACATCTGGCGGATATTGAAAGCGACCTACTCGCCATGGAAAAGGCGGGCGATGATGTAGATGACGAGCTCATTAACCGGGTATTTCGGGCCATCCATACAGTCAAGGGAGCCAGTGGATTCTTTGGCCTTCAAAAAATTTCAAGGCTTTCGCATACCATGGAAAACCTTCTTGCCAAGCTGCGGGATCGGGAGCTTTCCGTCACCTCCCCCCGCATCGATGCCCTACTTAACGCCTACGATCTCTTGAAGGGGATGATAGACGATGTCGACAACAGCGACTCTTTCGAAATTGACGACGTTATTAAAATGCTGGAGTCATCCCTGGAGAAGTCCTCTTCGGGAAAAAGTCAAAATGACAAGGTTTCAGGCCCTCAGGGGATACCTGAAGGACCAGACATTATAAGCCCATTACCTCCCGAGGTTTTAGAAGCCGCCAAGAAGAAAGGTCCCATGAACCTTTACCACTTTATCATGGATGCCTCTTCCATTGCTACCGCCTTTGAAAAGGAAACCGACGGCAAAACCTTGTATGATGTCATGTCTCAAATCGGAGAGATCGTTTATGCTGAGCCAGATCCCTCTACCATTGTAAGGGATAGGCTTCCGTATCCACCAAAATTGGACATCTATTTTTCCACCATCCTTGAGCCGGATGTGCTTGCCATAACCTATAACATTAACGAAAAAACCATTGAACCTGTCCCTGCTCCAGCAGCAGAGAAAAAGCCACTTTCACCTTTAGAGGCTGTAAAAAAAATCCCTTCAAAGGAAGTTTTCCCTGAGGGGGAAACCCCTTCCCTTTCTGCTTCAGAAACCTCGGTGTCGCTAAAATCTACAAAAAAAGTTCCGCAGTCCCGCCAAGAAACTGTACGCGTAAGCCTCCAGCTCCTCAACCGATTGATGGATCTCGCTGGAGAGCTTGTTCTGGGAAGAAACCAGTTGCTGCAAACCCTTAAAAACAGCAACCTGCCAATCCTCCATACCCTTTCACAAAGGGTGACGGAGCTCCAGGAACACGTTATGCAGACTCGCATGCAACCGGTGGGAAATGTTTTTAACAGATTCCCCCGCATCGTTCGGGACATGAGCAAAAAGGTCAATAAAAAAATAAACCTTAAGATTGAGGGAAACGAGGTGGAACTGGACCGTTCCATCATTGAGATCATCAGTGACCCCCTCACCCACCTGATACGTAACAGCGTGGACCACGGGATCGAGACCCCGGAAGAAAGGGCGAAGGCGGGAAAAGAACCCGAAGGAACCATCTACCTTCGCGCGTATCAAGAAAGGGGGCAAGCCAACATCGAAATCCAAGATGACGGCAGAGGGATTGACCCAGAAAAAATACGAGCCAAGGCCATAGAGAAAGGCATCCTTACTCAGGAAGAAGCAACTGCCATGAACCCACGGGAACTCATCAACCTTGTCTTTCGCCCCGGGTTCTCTACAGCTGAAGCGGTTTCTGATATATCCGGACGTGGTGTGGGGATGGATGTCGTAAAAACAAACTTTGAAAGGTTTGGAGGTGTTATTGAAATCGACAGTGAGGTAGGGCAGGGAACCACTGTCACAGTTAGATTACCCTTAACCCTTGCAATCATCCCCTCCATCATTACAAAGGTTGAGAAACAACGATTTGCCATCCCCCAAGTGAATCTTGAAGAAATTGTCCGTGTCAAAGAGGGAGACAAGAAAATACGCATTGAAAGAGTTAAAGGCTACGAAGTCTTGCGCCTCCGGGGCCACTTGCTTTCCCTCGTCCGCCTCGCCGATGTCCTCAAAATTCCAAGAACAATTACTCATCCTAAAACGGGAGAAACCATCCAGGACCGCAGGATAAACATCGCTGACCGGAGAACCGAATCCCCTGCCTACCTGGACAATCAAAATCGCAGAGAAGGATCAGACCGAAGAAAACATCGCCAGGAATTTCACATTCTTGTCTTAAAATTTGGGGGTAATAAGTACGGCCTTATTGTTGATGAAGTTCTTGACACCGAAGAAATTGTCGTAAAACCCCTTTCAAGCTATCTAAAATCGATCCCCCTCTATTCAGGAACCACTATCATGGGTGATGGAAGGATCGCCATGATTCTGGATGTCCAGGGAATCGCCCGGTCAGTAAACCTGAAACTGGAGGATATCAAGAACATTTCAAGGGTGGAGGAGGAAGGCCTCACCAGAAAAAGAATGCTGGAAAAACAGTATATTCTCCTTTTCACGGTAAATGAAAATGAGGTTTTTACCCTTCCCATGTCCATGGTGGCACGAATTGAAAAGATTACAGTAAAAGATATCGAAACCATAGGCGAAAAAGAATTCGTTTCGCTACGCGGCAAAAGCCTGCCCTTAATCCGTCTGGAACAATACCTGCCCATCAAGCCGCCTGAAAGGGAATACGATACCCTCTTTGGCATTATCCCAAGGATGGCAAGTCATCCATTCGGAATTATTGCCACAAACGTCATCGATGCCATAGAAACTACCGTCGATCTGGATACAGAATCCATCCACGAAAGAGGGTTCCTCGGCACCATAATTCTCTCAGGGAAGACGATCCCTGTCATCGACCTCTTTGCGCTTCTTGAAATGGTCGATCCCGAACAGCAAAAGGCTATAAACCTGCAAGAAACACCCCCTGCTCACCCTGCCCGTATTCTTCTTGTGGAAGATACCCCATTTTTCATGAAATTAACGAAATCCTTCTTGGAATCCGCGGGGCATGAAGTCTTGGAGGCCCAGGACGGTGCAGAGGCGCTCAAAATTCTCAGGAGAGAAAAAGTCGATATGGTTATAAGCGATATCGAAATGCCTGTTATGGACGGATATGAACTCATTCAAAACATCCGAAAGGAGGAGAAGCTCTATTCGATCCCTGCCATGGCTTTAACGGCCTTATCAGATGACACGCATCGCACCAAGGGCCTGGCCCTGGGATTTGATGCATATGAAGCAAAGATTAACAAAAAAGGCGTGCTCTCCCGTGTCAAAGAACTCCTCGAGAAGAAAAACAAATGCTCCCCTATCCTGAATTCACCGGATACAGCTGGAGGCTAAAAAATGGCAAGCGATAAAAAGTCAATCATTCAAAGATTGAAAGATATTAGAGACTTACCAGCCGTCCCCGAGATTCTCCTTCGTATCATGCAACTTATCAAGGATCCGAATGTCAGTATCTCCAACATCACGCGATACATCAAAGAAGACCCGGTTATCACGGCAAAGGTGCTGCAAATCGCCAATTCTCCCCTCTTCCGGGGCACACACGAAATCACATCACTCACCTACGCTGCCTCCAGACTGGGTTTATATGAACTTGAAAGAATCATCCTGCCCCTTTCCCTTATGCAGAAGACAAAGGGTTTTACAAGGCATGAAACCAGACTTTTCTGGCGCCACTGTGTTTCGGTCGCTCTCATGTCAGAGGTCGTTAACTCCTTTTCGGAAAACCCCATCAGCGATCAAAATCCCATGAGGGACGACCTCTTCGTTGGCGGCTTGCTTCATGACATTGGCTTACTCGTTTTAAAACACTACTTCCTGCCCGAATATGAAAGGGTTGCCCATATCTGTAAAATGTCCGGGGCCACCTTTTATGAAACCGAGCAGGAAATGCTTGGAACCACGCACGCAGAGATTGGCGCTGTGTTGGCCAGAAACTGGAATATTCCCGCTCCCGTCGTCGCCATGATAGAATTCCACCATGAACCTGTCCGGGCGCCGGACGCCTATCTCAAACTCGCCCAGATCGTTAACATCGCTGATTTTATCTGCAACAACCAAGGATTGGGGTTCAGCGGTGAATTGAACATCACCAAATTTTCCGAAACCGCCTGGTGGCAACTGGGGTTAAAAATCGAAGACGTCCCTGATATGCTTGGGAAGGTTAAAGAAAAATCCAGTGAATCTCAGCTACTTACAAGTATCGGGAT
>JALTEW010000015.1 GCA_027073795.1 bacterium
AGGCCTTTCCTCTCCAAGGAAGAAAAAATTAGCTTCGTCGCGTGGATGATAGAAAAAGATTATTATGATGATATCCCATTTTAGGTGAAATCACTATGGACAAAGCTGACATTGAGATGATCAAATCACGGGTGGATCTTGTTACCCTCATTGATGAGGATATCCCGCTCAGAAAAAAGGGTAAACTCTACTTTGGCCTCTGCCCTTTTCACCTGGAAAAAACCCCGTCTTTTGCCGTCAACCCGGAACGGGGGACCTATCACTGTTTCGGTTGCAATGAGCATGGCGACCATATCTCTTATATGCAGAAAATTAAGGGTCTTACTTTTAAGGAAGCCGTTCAGGAGCTGGCTAACCGCGCCGGTGTTACTATCGATACAAAAGGAGGCGGGCCCGTCTTCAGCCGCGCTACGCACGCTCCCAGGCTGGTTTCAAAGCTCCCACCGGTTCTTCTGGATGATCCCCCTATTCCCAACGAAACCTGGCGCCAGCATGCCGATAAGTTTGTGGCCTGGGCGCATGATAAACTCAAGAATACCCCGGATGCCTGGAAATACCTTGCCAACCGCGGCATCTCCCTGGATGCCATCGAACGTTTTCGCCTCGGTTGGAATCCAGGCAAAAATGGACAGGATCTCTATCGAGATCGGGCTGCTTGGGGTCTTAAAGCCGGAGAACACCGATCGCTCTGCCTCCCTATTGGCCATGTCATACCCGCATATCGTGATGAAACTCTTGTTAGAGTGCGGATTCGTAAGACAAGGGGCGACCCCCGATATTTTATTGTTGTACATTCCGCACCTCACCTTTTGATTGCGCTCCCGCGTTCCACCCCGCATAAAATAAAGCATCCGCCCCGCGCCTGGATTATTGTTGAATCCGAATTGGATGCCATCCTCTGCGCCGACCGCCAGGATATTGTTGGGGCCATTGGCACTGGTTCCGCATTCGCGAAACCCGACAAACAGGCCCACGAGCAGCTAAAACAGGCCAAGCGACTCCTTATCGCCCTTGATAACGACCAGGCGGGACAAAAGGCTACCGAGTGGTGGTTGCAAACTTACTCCCAGGCGCGAAAACTGGCCATCCCCCAGGGCAAGGATCCCGGAGAGGCATGGCAGAAAGGCGTGAACATCGGTGAATGGATTCTGAACGCCCTTCCGCCCGGCTTTCGTCCCCATCGAAACGGAAAACACAGCGAAAAACCGGCCATCACCTCCGCCGTTCGAGAATTGGGACGGCTCCTCAAGGAAAATTTTAATATTATGATTGTTTCGGAAAATGGCGATGTTGGTGTGTGTCGCAAGGATTATAGCCCCGTCCGGGGCCGCATCGCGGAACTGGTCTATACTAAACCGGATGTAACAGAATACCTAAAAAATCACCCGGATGAAATTATTGATGGGGGAAATTATGAGTATTGATCCGAAATCATCCCATTACGATGCCGGGGGGATCGAAACAATGGAGATCCTGCGCGCCAAACTTACCCCGGAGCAATTCAAAGGATTCTGCCTGGGCAACGCGCTTAAATATCTCTCCCGCGCGAATTTCAAGGGCGATTTTAAGAGGGATATCGAAAAGGCAGGGATTTATATCAGAGAAATGGAAAAAACAATATCTCACACAAAGGTGCAAAGCCGCAAAAGAGAGAAAAAATGAAAAAAGAAGAATATTTCAGTAGAAAAGTCCAGGATATTCCAAGCCATAAACTAATAGCCTTTACCTGTGCGGTGCGGGATTATTTGATTCAGAAGGCAAGTAAAAAGATAGTCAAAGAGGCTATCAAATTTGCTGAAGAAAAAATACAAAAATTTTAGTATTTTCTTTGCAGCTTTGCGGCTTTACGTGGGGCAAAAAGAAGGCAATAATGAAATTGAAGAGTGATTTGAGCAAAGTAAAAGTAGGAGATTGGGTTTTAACCCTACAGTTTGGGTGGGCAAAGGTCAAGGAGGTCAATCCTAATTATGATTACCCGATATTTGTAGGGAGCGAAACTTATACGGAGGATGGAGAATTAAAAGGGGGTGATTTGTTCCCCACCTGTTTCCCCGTTGACCAGGTCCCATCTCAATTCCTTGAAATCTATGGGCCACCACCGATTGAGGTAAAAGATGGGGAACCGTGCTGGGTAAGTGATGATAACGAGACTTGGTACCCACGAGTGTTTAGAGAAGAATCAGAGGAAGGCTTTGTTACCTATGGGGGTTTGGGGGATTTTAACATATGGAAGTACTGCTGCAAGTGGAAGAAGGTAGAAGAGTAATGGCTGCAAGGCGTATTGAATCAGGTTACTTTGTGGCGGCCTTCACTATATCCGATGGCAAGGTGATTGAGGCGGCCCCTATTATCAAGTGGATGATAGGCAAAGACATGAACGAAATAAGAAGGATTGCAAAAAATAAAGGGTTTGACCTTCAGGAACTTAATATCGAGGAGGAAAAATAATGGAAATCAACTATTATTTACACGAGATTGGTGAATTTTCGTAAAAAGGAGACATAAAAATGGAAAAGCAATGGAGATATTATGAGGGAGACCAGGAATGTCCCATATGTGGGAGTCCTGTGTTGGTTTTGTCCGAATATAATTTGTTCCAAGACGGAGACCCTGTAAAATGTCCTGAATGCGGAAAAAAAGGATGGGTAAGCGTAGATGAGATGGGTGTGTGGATAGATTGGGAAAGAGATTTAACGGAGGATAAGTTATGAAACTAGAAAGTGATTTGAGCAAAGTAGAACCAACTGATTGGGTGCTAACTCTACAATATGGCTGGTGCAGGGTTAGGGCAGTGCATGTATGTGAAGGAAAACCATATAAAATAGAGGTATATACTGAGTATGATACAAAGTATTATCAGTTAGATGGAAAACATTCAGAAGATGCTTTATATCCCACCTGCTTCCCCAGCGGTCAGGTCCCAAAACAATACCTTGAAATTTTTGGCCCACCGCCAATGGAATTTGAAGCTGGTGATAAAGTTTTAGTGAGTTTTGATGGTCAGGATTGGTATCCAAGAATTTTCGCAAAATATGAAAATGGGAAATATCATGTTTTTTCTACCATTGAAAAGACTATGGGATTTCCTTATTGTCGAGAATGGGAAGATTTATTAGAGGATGGCAAAGACCAAAAAGATGTAAGTAAAAGGGAAATTTATGAATGGTGGGAAAAGAATCGAAAAAAAAGGAGATAGGCATTTTGAATCCTGAATATCAATCATTAAACGCAAAAAAATCTATTTCTCCGGAGCGAATAGAAAGCGCTATCCATCCTGTTATGTTTGACGCGGATTACGCGCGGACCTTTTTGGTCGTGGCCCTGCATGGGCATCTTCCCGCGTGTCCCTGGTGTAAACGGCCGATCAGCGGCCGGCAGTATGATCGGTTTGCCCAGCTCAAGAAAATCGTCTGCAAGCAGTGCGGCCGCAAATTCAACGCCTTCACCGGCACCATCTTCTCCGGCGCCAACCTGGAACCCCGGCAGCTCATAGGGCTGATTCTCTTCATCTACTTCGGCTTCAACACAACCCGTGTGGCGAAATACCTGGGAATCAGCCCCCGCGCCGCCGCCACATGGCTCAATAAATTCAAGGCGGCAAGGATATTAAAAGAGGCAAAGAAAAGGACTGAGGACTGAGTGAAAATATAAATATCACGCAAAGGCGCAAAGGACGCAAAGAAAGAATGAAGATAGAGCAAATCAAAGTAACGGATCTTATCCCTTACGAGTATAACACCAAGGCGCATCCGAAAAAGCAGGTAGAGAAGATCGCGCGGTCCATCGAGGAATTCGGTTTTACCACCCCGATTGTTGCGGATGAAAACAACATTATCGTGGCGGGACATGGGCGGCTTCTGGCTGCGAGGATGCTGGGGCTCAAAACCGTTCCGGTCGTTCGGGTCCAAGGTCTTACCGACGCGCAGATCCGCGCCTATCGCATCGCTGACAACAAAGTGGCGGAAAGCGACTGGCTCAAATCTAATTTAGAAAAAGAAATAATAGAACTAATGGAACAAATAGATATTGAGAAGACTGGTTTTGATGTAGGTGAATTAGATGGTTTGATAGCGCAAAACAAGAAAGGGAATATTCTTGATGATGAAATTCCAGAAATTGCAGAACAAAAGGTAAAAACAGGAGATATATGGAAAATTGGTAAACATCGTTTAATATGTGGTGATAATACAGACAAGAAAAATTATATAAAATTAATGAATGGCAATAAATGTAATCTCTTGTTTACAAGTCCACCTTATTGGGTTGGGAAAAGTTATGAAAAACAAAAGAATGAGAAAGAAATAAATGAATTTATAATCAGTTGTGTTATAGCATTTATTGAATATGTAG
>JALTEW010000016.1 GCA_027073795.1 bacterium
GTGGCCTACGGATTCACCGCCCGAAGCGCCCTTTTTTCCGTTGAGAAATTAAGGAAAGAGGGGATCCCTGTGGGGTTGCTTCGCTTTCAAACCATCTGGCCCTTTCCCTATGACGCCATTGAAGCCCTCACCCGTTCGCTCGACCACTGCCTGACCTTCGAGATGAACATGGGGCAGATGTCTGGTGAGATACAGAAAGTCTGTCAATGTCCGCTTCATGTCACCACCCAGGTGAATGGAACGATTATCTCACCGGCAACCATCGAGCAAAAGATCCGGGAGATTGTATCATGACCCGTGCCCTTGGAAGCTACATCCGACCCGAGATAGAAAACACCCCTTTTTGCCCCGGTTGTGGTCATGGAACCCTCATGGGTACCATCCTCAGGGCCATCGATGACTTGGGCTGGGACATGGACGACATGCTTTTCGTTTCCGGTATCGGGTGTGCCGGGTGGATCCCGAGTCCCCATTTCAATGCCGATACCCTTCATACCCTTCACGGTCGTGCCATTGCCTTTGCCACGGGGGCAAAGCTTGTCAACCCGGACCTCAAGGTCATGGTTATTGGGGGAGACGGTGATCTCACCTCCATTGGGGGGAACCATCTGATCCACGCGGCACGGCGGGATATTGACCTCACCGTTATCTGTGCTAACAACATGATCTACGGCATGACGGGGGGGCAGGCCGCCTCAACCACGCCCGTGGGATGTTACAGCTCAACCACGCCCACTGGGAACCTCTACCGCCCCTTTGACCTCTGTAAGCTGTTGGAAGGAGCGGGGGCCCGATATGTGGCAAGGTTTGCCACCATCCAGCCGGTGGAGCTTCGTGAGTCCATCAAAAAGGCGCTTACCATCAAGGGGTTCACCTTCGTTGAGGCTATCTCTCCCTGTCCCACGCAATTTGGAAGAAGAAACCAGATTGACCAGGCGTCAGATATGATTCGCTACCTCCAGCGCCACTGTATTCCGAAGGAAGCGGCAACGGGAGAAGAGGATCCAGACATGATTATTACGGGAGAATTTGTCAGTGCATGAGATTACACAGATACGGCTCGCGGGTTTCGGGGGACAGGGAATTGTGCTTGCGGGAATGCTTCTTGGAATAGGCGGCATCAATGAGGGCCTGAATGTTGCCAACTCCAACTCTTACGGGGCCCAGGCCAGAGGAACCGCCTGTAAAGCAGAGGTCGTCCTTGGAGGAAAAGACATCATCTTTCCCCATGTCCTAACCTCCGACTATCTCATAGCCATGTCTGAAGAGGCCTATCAGTTATTTCTACCGGATATGTCAAGTGAGGGAAAGGTCCTTTACGACCCTTATCACATCACGCCTTTAAAGGACCTCTTTGTTCACTATCCTATACCCGCCACGCAAACCGCCCTCGACACCTTCAATCGCGCCCAGCCCGCCAACATCATCATGTTAGGCGCCTTTTCAGGGCTCACCCGCATTGTTTCCAAGGAGGCCATCACCCGGGCGGTGCGTGAAAATGTTCCGGAACGATTCATAGACATGAACCTAAAGGCCCTCTCGTTGGGATTTGACCTTGCAAACCACGTAAAGGAGCATCCCTGATGGCAGTCATTGGTCGAAACTTTCGCCCCGTTGTTCAGACCGAACTTTGCAATACCTGCAGCA
Source organism: bacterium (assembly GCA_027073795.1). Taxonomy (GTDB): domain Bacteria; phylum Desulfobacterota; class S145-22; order S145-22; family S145-22; genus S145-22. Next base: position 1,648 of record JALTEW010000016.1, read on the forward strand.
TCTGTGTTGAGCAGTGTCCCGCCTATGTAGATGAGGGGTTCAGAAGCGACAGGGAAAGTATCAGGGGAAAGATATTTCAGTCATTTACCTCCCCGCCATCTCCCATGGCAACCCCTATCGAAGCCTCTATCCCGCCCTGTCAGGCTACCTGCCCGATTCATCAGGACGTGAGAGGGTATCTCAAGGCAGTGGCGGAAAGAAGGTTTAGCGATGCCGTCGCCTTGATCCGCCGAACCAATCCCCTGCCCCTCATCTGTGGGACCATCTGTCCCCATCCCTGTGAGTCAGAATGCCTCCGAGGTGTTATTGATGAACCCCTTGCCATTCGGGCTGTCAAACGTTTTGCCGCCCTCTATGAAAAAGAAAATGAGTTAATTCCCGCCATTACGGCGTCAGACACAGGGAAAAGGGTTGCCATCATCGGATCGGGGCCTGCGGGAATTGCCGCCGCCTACACACTCCGACAACATGGCGTGACACCCGTCATCTTCGAGAAGGATTCACAAATTGGGGGCATGCTCTCCTGGGCCATCCCCGACTTCAGGCTCCCCCGGGACATCCTTGAATACGAAATCGGCGTCCTGAAAAAGCTGGGAATCACCTTCGTAACCCATAAAACCCTGGGGAAAGACCTGTCCCTTGAAACACTCAGGCAAGAAGGGTTTCACGCCATCATCCTTGCCATTGGGGCGACAAGGGGTAAAAAGGTCGCGCTCGATTCCCCGGAAGATTTTAAAAATCACCTTGACTGCCTGGAGTTTCTCTCCCTTGTGCACCAAGGCGTAAGCCCTGACCTTGGGGGGGCCGTTGCCGTCATCGGAGGCGGAAATGCCGCTATCGACACGGCCCGGGTTCTCAAACGTCAAGGAATACCTGATATTACGGTTGTCTACCGCCGAACAGCGGAACAGATGCCGGCGGATCAAAGCGAGGTTCAGGAGGCCGCAAGCGAGGGGATCCAGTTTAGGTATTCATCCCTGCCGACGGCCCTTGAGGAAAACAATGATCTTTGGTTCCTGAGGGGTTTTGAGACAAGATCTGCTGGCCGTCGTATGCCGGTTGAAGTACTTAAGGACAAGCCCTTCTCCATTCCGGTTTCAGGGGTTGTCTCTGCCATCAGCCAGGTTCCGGAGACCTCATGGGCTCGTGGCGAAGGGATTGCCCTGACACCTGATGGGACCATAGAGGTGGATGAAAACATGAAAACATCGATAGACGGTCTCTATAGCGCGGGAGACGGTGTCACCGGCCCTTCAACGGTGGTAGAGGCCATGGCAAGCGGAACCTCTGCTGCTAAAGCCGTTCTGAAATCCCTATCAGGAGAAAAACAAGATTGACTGGCTACCCAACCTGTAAAATAGACGCTTCCCCCAGGGTCCTGACAGACACCTCCTTTGAGGGAAAAACCTGGGAAGACCTTGAAGAAACAGCCGTCCGTGAGGCTGCCCGGTGCCTGGGTTCCTTCTTCTGTGACGCCTGTGACCTTTGTCTTCTCCTCTGCCCTGACCTCTGTATCACAAGGGATGAAAAGGGGCTTATCACGATAGACCTCGACTACTGTAAGGGGTGCGGCGTCTGTGCCGCCATCTGCCCCAAGGGCGCCATCGAAATGGTACCGGAAAAAGGCGAGTAATTCTTCCATTTTCAATTAAACAGGGGATTAAATCAATGATGAAACCGAAGGTTCTCCTTACACGAGGCCTTTTCGCGGATGCTACCGCCCTTTTTGAAAGTGACTTCGACCTTGAAATCGGCAATCGTGAGCGTATGCTGACAAGGACTGAACTTCTTGAAAAGGCTGGGGGCAAGGACGCCATTATCACTATGCTTGCGGACACAGTAGACAAGGCGTTTCTGAATGCCGTTCCTGAGATAAAGATTATCGCCAATTACGCCGTAGGCTACAATAATATTGATGTGGCGGCCTGCCTTGAACGGAACATCCCCGTCCTGCATACCCCCGATGTTCTGACAGATGCTACCGCGGATGCTGCCTTCGCATTGCTTATCAACGTGGCAAGGCGGATTGTTGAGGCCCACGCCTATGTCGTGGAAGGGAAATTCACCGCATGGAAACCTGATCTCCTGCTGGGCCAGGGGCTTTCCGGAAAAACAGTCGGTATCATCGGCATGGGGCGCATCGGGCAGGCATTCGCAAGAAGATGCATCGGTTTCGGTCTGAACATCATGTATTACAGCCGATCCAGGTTACCCAAAGAAAAGGAGGCCGCGTTTGGGGCAACCTACGCACCATTGGAAGACCTTCTAAAGGCCGCGGATTTTGTTTCACTTCATGTCCCCCTGACCGATCAGACCCATCACATGATTAACAAAAAGAGGCTTGACCTTCTCAAGTCGACTGCTGTCCTGATTAACACCGCTCGTGGCCCGGTCATCGACGAGGCAGCATTGATTGAAAAGTTAAAAAATGAGGAGATCTGGGGGGCAGGGCTGGACGTTTACGAGAACGAACCGGATGTGCCCTTGGCTTTAAGACAGCTTAAAAACGTAGTTCTTCTTCCCCACATAGGCTCTGCCACAGAAGAGGCGCGTTTCATGATGGCCAAACTCCTCTATGATGGTCTGATGGCCTTCTTTTCCGGGAAGGTGCCTGAAAACCTCGTTCCCGAGTGGAAGAGACGCGTGGAATCTCAGAAATAGACCTCTTTTTCTTCAATGAAGCCCCTTCTCTAA
>JALTEW010000017.1 GCA_027073795.1 bacterium
TAAAAAGTCCAGCTTCTGCGTTGTGCTACATCCCCTGCCCTGTTAAATTCTCGCATGCGAGACGGCAAAACAGATTTAACAGGGTAAAATTTGGGGGTAAAAAATGAAGATTACATATGATATCAAAGTCGATACCCTTTATATAGCCCTGGGTGGCAAAACTCCTAAAGGTGCCATAGAAATTTCCGAGGGGGTTAACCTTGACACAACTGCGGATAGTAGAATTGTGGGGATAGAAATCCTCGATGCATCAAAGAAAATTGATATCAAGACAATTTTGTCCTATACCCTTGAGCTGGACAGAGAAGTCCTAAAAAAGTCAGCATAGATTTTCTCTTGCCTTGCGTGAGGGAAATTCAGGTGTTCACCTTACCCATAAATGATTTTCAAGGTCTCATTGACTCTTTTTCCATCCACAGATAGAATATCCCCCATGAGACTTGACAAGTGGCTAAAAACCGGATGTCTATTCAAGAAGCGTGCCCAGGCAAAGGAGGCCTGTGAAAAGGGGAGAATTACGCTAAACGATCGTCAGGCAGGGCCGGATCGCCCCGTCCGGGACGGTGACGTGATTACCATCCGCTATCCCCATGGTATCAAAAAGGTCCAGGCCCTCGATATCACAAAGAAGTCGGTTTCTGCCAAACTCGCCCCCCTTGTTTTTTACAAGGAGGTCTCTCTTACGCCTGAAGAGGATGCTGAAAACCTCCGTCTTCAAACTGTCCGCCTGGCCGCGCGAACCGCGAAATACCAGCAGGGAGGACGCCCCACCAAAAAGGACCGCCGAAAGATCATGAAAATCAAACGGCAATCTCCCCTTGGACCCTCTACGTCCTGATCATGGAATTTTTATGAACGCCTCTCTCCTCGGAAACATTGTGACATGGATTGTCAGTGCCGTCTCTGCCTTGGGGTACTGGGGTATTATCGCTATGATGTTTCTTGAATCCTCCTTCTTCCCTTTCCCGAGCGAGGTGGTCATACCGCCTGCTGGATATCTTGCGAGTCAGGGACGGATGAGCTTTCCGTGGGTGATTATCTTCGGAATTCTTGGAAGCCTTCTGGGTGCGCTCTTTAACTATTACCTCGCATTGTGGCTGGGCCGGCCGGTTGTCCTTAAACTTGGAAAGCCTTTCGGGCTGACGGAGGAAAAATTCAGCCGCGCTGAGGGGATGTTCCGGACTCACGGAGAGGTCAGTACCTTTGTTTGCCGGCTCCTACCCGTCATACGGCAGTATATTTCCTTCCCCGCCGGACTCTCAAGGATGAATCTCTTCAGGTTTTTGCTATTTACCGGCCTTGGCGCCGGTATCTGGGTCACGATTCTGGCGTATATCGGATACCTGGTAGGTAACAATAGACATCTTATCGAGGCATATTCCCATAAGAGTTTGACCTACATTGTTATTGGGGTCATTATCTTGATTGTGCTTTACACAATATGGCACAAGAAATGGCGTAAACAAAAAAGTGGAAATTCGATTAATTCTCAAGGAGGTTTGAAATGAAGATTGTGATGATCGGTGGTGGCGGAGCATGTGTCGTTTGCGGCAATACCCTTAGAATCCTTGGTAACAAGGCTCAGATCGACATCTACACCCGACGGGACAAAACCGCCTATACTCCCTGTGAACAACCCTTCGTCCTAAGGCATACCCTTGATTTTGATGATATGTTCTATGCAACCCCCCCATGGTTCGAGAAAAAGGGGCTGGGATTACACTTAGAGAGAGAAGTGGAGGCTATCGACCGGGAGGAAAAGGTCGTCGTTGTAAACGGCGAGAAAGTCCCTTATGATATTCTTCTGGTAAACACGGGGGCCTTCCCGAAGATTCCAGACGTTCCGGGTCTGACGGGAGACCGCGTCTTCACCCTGACCACAGAGCTGAAGCATGCCCATTCTCTGAAGGCCATAATCCCAAAATACCGCCGGGCCGCTATCTTGGGGGCGGGTGCCATCGGGCTGGAAATGGCGGAAACCCTCATCAAGGAAGGCTATGAGAAGGTTTATCTCGTTGTGTCTTCCCCCCACGTCATGTCCCGACAACTCGACCCTGAAATGTCAGAAAAGATCGAACCTACCATCATAAAGGGGGGCGTGGACCTTCGATTATCCACATCTGTCACAAAAGTTGAAGACAAGGGGAACGTTCTAACTCTTTCCCTTTCGTCTAACGATACTATCGACGTTGATTTCGTCCTGGTGGCCAAGGGCGTCAGGCCCAATGTGGACCTTGCCAGGGAGGCAGGGTTGAAAATCGGTGTCACGGGGGGCATCGAGGTCAATCCCTATCTCCAGACCAGCGACCCCTCCATCTATGCGGCGGGAGATTGCATGGAAGGGTGGAACATGGTAACCGGCAAAAAGACGCTGACTGCCCTGGCAACCTTTTCCAACCGCACAGGACGAACCGTAGGACGAAACATCCATTTCAACAATACGGTTCCTTTTATGGGCTCGCTGAACACTCTTGGAACCGAGGTGTTTGGGAACGCCATCGCTTCTGTTGGGTTGACTGAACGCATGGCAGTGGAAAGTGGGCTTTCCACCCTCTCTGCTATGAGAAAAGGAATGACGAGAAAGGTCATGTTTGATGGGAAACCCCTCTGGCTCAAACTCGTGGCGGATAAGACATCGCAGATACTCCTTGGTGCCCAGTTCGTCGGACCCAAAGAGGTCAGCCGCATTGCTGAAAAGGTTATTATCCTTCTGGGGGAAAAGGTTACCTTGGGGAAAATTTCCCAGTACGAAAACATCTTCAGCCCACCCCTGGGCATGGCCTACGACCCGGTAACTATGGTAAGCGATATCCTTATCAGCCAACTGCTCAAGGAGGGAATTGAGGTGAAATGGGCGTAAAAAAACGCCTTTGGCCTGATTGACGGCTCAAGGAAGAGCCGGTATAATATTTAAAACACCGAATTGGGAAGAAAAAATGCATGATCTCAAGCGCCTGCGCGACCAGACAGACGAGATAGAAAAGCGGCTACAGACAAGGGACCCCGCCCTTTCTCTTGACCAATTCAGGGAACTGGATGAAAAACGGAGAGGGATTATTCAGGAGGTTGAAGGTCTCAAGAACAGGCGCAATACCGTCTCGGGAGAGATTGGAAAACTCAAGCGGGAAGGAAAAGCGGCAGAGGACAAGGTTGCCGAAATGCGTGAGGTTTCCAGCCGCATCAAGGAACTGGATAAGGCCTTGAAAGAGATACAAGCGGAACTGGAAGAAATCCTTATGACCCTTCCCAATATGCCCCACGAAAGCGTCCCTATGGGGGAAACGGATGAAGATAATGTGGAGATCCGTCGCGTTGGAGCTCCCAGGGAGTTTTCCTTTAAACCCAGGGCTCACTGGGATGTTGGCGAGGGGTTGGATATCCTCGATTTCGGGCGCGCTGCCAAACTGGCAGGCTCGCGGTTTGCCCTTTACAAGGGCTTGGGAGCTCGAATGGAAAGGGCACTGATTAATTTTATGCTGGACCTACATACGAGTGAACACGGCTACACGGAAATTTTGCCTCCCTTCATGGTCAACCGCAAGACTATGACGGGCACAGGGCAACTGCCGAAATTTGAAGACGACCTCTTCAAGATCGACGGGTGGGACCATTTCCTCATCCCGACGGCTGAGGTTCCCGTCACCAACATCTTTGCGGATGAGATTATCGATGGCAATCTGCTTCCTATCTACTACACAGCCTACACCCCCTGTTTCAGGAAGGAAGCGGGGGCGGCGGGTAAGGACACACGGGGGCTGATTCGACAGCATCAGTTTAATAAGGTGGAACTGGTCAAATTTACCACGCCGGAGACCTCCTATGACGAACTGGAAAGCCTGTTGAACAACGCGGAGGAGATTCTTCAGAGGCTGGAACTTCCCTACCGCGTGGTCGTGCTCTGCACGGGAGATCTGGGATTTTCCGCCACCAAGACCTATGATATTGAGGTCTGGATGCCCCAGCAGGGCGTCTATCGGGAAATCTCCTCGTGCAGCAATTTCGAGGACTTCCAGGCCCGGCGGGCCGGCATCCGGTTCCGCAGAAAACCCGGCGCGAAGGCCGAGCTGGTTCATACCCTTAATGGCTCCGGCCTGGCCGTGGGCAGAACCACCGCTGCGATTCTGGAAAACTACCAACAAGAGGACGGATCTGTTATCATACCAGATGTTCTGCGTCCCTACATGGGTGGGATGGACGTCATCAGGAGGGATGGCCGAGTGGTTTAAGGCGGCGGCCTTGAAAGCCGTTGTGGGTTTATGCCCACCGTGGGTTCGAATCCTACTCCCTCCGCCATACATTGAATTGAGAGTTTTTCCTCTTGATACCC
>JALTEW010000018.1 GCA_027073795.1 bacterium
CCTATAAGGATTGTGTTATATGAGAAATGAAAGAAATAATAAAGAATTTGTAATATCATGGATTGAAAAAAATTGTGCAAATTTTTACAAATATGCAGATATAATCTGGAGTTATGCTGAGTTGGGATGTGAAGAAATTAATTCTTCAAAGATTTTGGTTAAGCTATTAAAAGACAATGAATTTGAAGTTAACATTGGAATTGCGGGTATGCCTACTTCTTTTATTGCCAGTTGGGGACATGGAAAACCAAGAATAGGATTTAATTGTGAATATGATGCCTTACCTGGTCTTTCGCAATTTTTAGATATTAAGAAAAATCCTGTTGTCGAGGGAGCTCCAGGTCATGGATGTGGACATAATCTTTTGGGAGTAGGAGCGATTATGGCAGCAATTGCCACAAAAGAATGGCTATTAAAAGTAGATATTGATGCTACAATTGTGATTTTTGGTACTCCTGCGGAAGAACTTTGTATTGGAAAACCTTATATGGCTAAAGCTGGTTTTTTCGATGATATTGATGTTGTTATTGATTGGCACCCATGGTTTCATAACCGTGCAGGCTATGATACTTGTAATGCTTATTTTAGCTTGAAGTATCATTTCATAGGTAGAACTGCCCATGGTAACGCTCCATGGGAAGGGAGAAGTGCTTTTGATAGTTCGCTACTTATGAGTCATTCCATTGAATTACTTCGAGAGCATATTACGCCAGGTTATCCTGATGCAGCAAACACCATTAATTATACTATTTCGGATATAGGTCCAGAATATCCTAGTGTAGTTCCTGATCGTTCAACTGTATGGGTAATAGGAAGAATTACAACATCTAAAGAATTAAGTGATATTATGGAAAGACTAGATAACTGTGCAAAAGGTGCAAGTTTAGCGACAGGTACTATTTGGAAAAGAGATTTTATTACCGCAACGCATGAGAAAATCCCCAATAAAACTATTGCGAATGTACTTTATAGTAATCTACTTGAAATAGGTCCTCCTCGTTTTAACGAAGAAGAACAAAAGATAGCAAAAAAAATGCAAAAAAATTTTTATGTTCCTGAAGAGGGTTTGTCAGAGGATATAGTAGAGTTTAGTAATGGGGCTTCAGCAGTCACTGATAATTCTGAATATAGCTGGTTTGCACCTTTTGCTATGGTGTGGATCACTACGGTTCCTTCAGGAATAGGATGGCATAATTGGCAGGTTACTTCTATGGTACGTTCATCGGTAGGGAAAAAAGCGATGATAGCTGCTGCTAAAATTTTATCAGCATCAGCTATTGATTTATTGACACAACCAAGGATTATAAAATTGGCGAAAGAGGAACTTTTAGAAAGATTATCAGGTAGGAAGTACGTAAGTTTAATTCCTGAGAATAGTTTCCCTCCACAAGAAATAAATCACGAGATTATGCAGAAATACAGACCTCTTATGGAAGTATATTATGAAAATTTTGATGAAAAACAATGAAAAAAGGAGAGTATTATGAAAGAATTTAAGGGAAGTATTGATAGGTTACGGGTTAATGGTGAGCGTTTACGTCAAACAATGGAAACAATGTCAAAAATTGGCAGAACGAAAGGGGGAGGCGTTCAAAGACTTGCTTTGTCTGATGAAGATAAAGAAGCAAGAGATTTATTCATTAAGTGGCTAAAAGAGTTGAATTTGGAGATACTAATAGACCAAATGGGTAATATTTTTGGGAAAAGAAAAGGAAAAAGAGATGACTTCACTCCAGTTATTACAGGGTCTCATTTGGATTCTCAGCCTAAAGGGGGACGTTTCGATGGAGTATTAGGTGTTATGGGCGCACTTGAGGTGCTCAGGACTTTAGAAGAGAATAAAATTGATACTGAGAGGCCTATCATTATTGTTGACTGGACAAATGAAGAGGGCTCAAGGTTTGCCCCAGCAATGGTAGGATCTGGGGTTTGGTCCGGTTCTTTAGATACAGAATGGGTTTATAATAGAACAGATGCAAGTGGTAAAAGATTCGAGGATGAGTTAAAGCGAATTGGTTATAAGGGGGAATTCCCCTGTAAGAGCTTTCCGATCTATGCTTACTATGAATACCATATAGAACAAGGTCCTATTTTAGAAAGAGAAAATAAGATTATTGGTGCCCCGAAAGGTATAGTTTGCCTTCATTGGTATGATATTTACGTTGAAGGCGAAGCGAATCAGGTAGGGCCGACTCCTATGGAAGGGAGGCATGATGCATTATGTGCAGCAGCAGAAATGATTTTAAAAGTTAATGAACTTCCATCGAAAGTAAAAGGAGATTTAGTTGCAACTGTAGGTGAAATTAATAATTACCCAAATTCTAGGAATATTATACCAGACAAAGTGCATTTTACAGTAGACATTCGCTCTTGGGATGATCAGCTTGCCTTGGAAGCATGGAAGATATTGGAAAAAGAGTTCAAAGCGATTTCTGAAAAAAGGGGTTGTCCAATACGGGTTGAAGAGACATGGAAAGTGGAACATTCCCCATTTGATAAAAGATTAGTCCAACGAGTTCTTGATAATGCACAAAGGCTTGGGTATCCAAGTCTATATATGGTAAGCGGAGCAGGGCATGATGCCAGCTATATGAATCAAGTAGCACCGACAGCTATGATTTTTGTCCCAAGTATTAATGGCCGGAGCCATGTTGAGGTTGAAAATACAAAGTGGGAAGATTGTGAGGCGGGTGTTAATGTTTTGTTACATTGTATACTTCAGAGCGCAAATGAAAGGTAATACCTGCTTTAGCTTTTAGGAGCTTGAAATCCAGTAGGCTTGAAAGGAGACTGTTATGAGTCGGAATGAAGAGTTTATGAAACTACGTGAACGGCATGTTCCCCAGGGGGTTTTTAACACCCATCCTATATTTGCGAAAGAGGCAAAAGGGGCGGCGATTGTGGATGTTGACGGCAGAGAATATATCGATTTTGCCGGGGGCATCGGCGTCGAGAATGTAGGCCATTGCTCACAGAAAGTGGTGGACGCCATTAAAAGCCAGGCAGAAAGATACATTCACACCTGTTTCCACGTTGTGATGTATGAACCCTATATCAAGTTGGCTATGAAGCTTAACGAGGTAACACCGGGTGATTTTCCCAAAATGACCATGTTTGCCAACAGCGGCGCAGAGGCGGTGGAAAATGCTGTCAAGATTGCCCGCTATTACACCAAGCGGCCTGCCGTCATTGCCTTTGAAAACGCCTTTCACGGGCGAACGCTGCTCGGCATGACCCTGACCAGCAAGGTCAAACCCTACAAGTGGGGATTTGGTCCCTTTGCGCCCGAAGTCTACCGGATGCCGTTTGCCTATTGTTACCGTTGCCCCTACGGGAAAACCTACCCCTCTTGTAACCTGAAGTGCGCTGAGGCCTTGAATGACTTTTTTATCAACCAGGTTGCGGCCGACCAGGTTGCCGCTGTGATTGCTGAGCCGGTGCAGGGCGAGGGGGGATTTATCGTCCCGCCGAAGGATTACTTCAAGCGGGTGAAGGAAATCTGCGAGGAGAACGGAATTGTTTTCATCATGGATGAGATCCAGGCTGGAATGGGGAGAACGGGACATCTCTTCGCCTCTGAGTATTTTGAGGTTGAACCTGATATCATTTTAGCGGCGAAATCCCTCGCGGCAGGGATGCCTCTGAGCGCTGTGACGGGAAAGGCAGAGATCATGAACTCGCCACATGTGGGGGGGCTTGGAGGAACTTATGGGGGAAATCCCGTTTCCTGCGCCGCGGCCTTGGCTGTATTCGAGACCATAGAAGAGGAAAACCTGATCGAAAAGGGGCGGAAACTGGGTGATGAGATCCGTCTTGCCTTTGACAACTTGAAGGAGAAATATGAACTGATCGGAGAGGTTCGGGGGTTGGGACCCATGCTCGCCCTTGAATTGGTAAAGAATAGGGACACGCGGGAGCCGGCGGCGGATGAAGCGAAGTTACTCGTCAAGCTTGCTTTTGAAAAAGGCCTGATCCTTTTGTCTTGTGGGAATTTCGGAAATGTTATCCGGACGTTGATGCCGATTAGCATCGAAAGAGCTCAACTGGAGAAAGGTCTTGCTATACTGGATGCTTGCTTAAGTGAACTTTCTTCATAATCGTTAGTGGGGCGCGTTAATGTGCCCCCTCCCTCCTCTTGACACATTAACTGGTGAACCTGTAAAGAATAGCGAGAGACTCTACGTATGGGTAGTAATGTGGAAACTGATGTAACGATGTGTGATCATTGTGCCTTCAACCTTCAGTCTTCAGCTTGACATGAGTACAAATGAATTTATTAGAATCACTTTGCAAGGTTGCGCCCAGACACAGATAAAATTGGTGTTATGTGCGGGGAAAACGTTTACGTATAGTGAGTTTGTTTTCCACAAGCCGGGATCAGGCAAGATCTCCAAAAAAGGACTTCGGGACAAGTATTTGAAATAGGTTTGACTATGGAAAAGAATGGATTTGTGATCGAGAAGTATAGAGAGAAATATTTTAACAGCGAAGAAATCGATGCCCTGATGGAATCTTCATACGATGGTTTGTACATAACGGATGGGAATGCGAATACCATAAAGGTGAATCGCGCCTATGAGCGTATTACGGGTTTGAATCGTAATAATTTGCTTGGCAGAAACATGCGGGACCTGGTTAACGATGGGGTTTTTGATAAATCTGTTAGCCTTGAAGTTTTGAAGAAACAAAAACCCGTGACCATCATGCAAGATGTCATGGGAAACAAGAAGGTGATGGTTACTGGAAACCCCATATTTGACAGATCGGGAAAGATCGTTCTTGTGGTGACGAACGTGAGAGATGTGACCGAACTGGTTGAACTCAAGGCAAAGCTGGAGGAAAGCAAGAAGCTCAGTTCGCTTTATTACCAGGCCTTATTGCAGAGGGAACAGTATGACAGGATACTGGAGGATATAGTTGCGAAAAGTAAGCTTATGAATCATGTTGTTCAACAGGCAATCAAGGTTTCGAATGTAAACACCTCAATTTTACTTGTCGGGGAGTCTGGTGTTGGGAAAACCATGCTTGCCAGGGTAATCCACAACTTGAGCCCAAGAAAAGCTTGTCCTTTTGTAAAGATAAACTGTGGTGCGATTCCAGAAAACCTGATCGAGAGTGAACTCTTTGGCTATGAGAAGGGGGCCTTTACGGGTGCTTTGGATTCCGGTAAAGCCGGGATGATAGACATGGCGAATACCGGCACGCTTTTTCTTGACGAAATCGGCGAGCTGAAGCTGGATTTGCAAGTTAAATTGTTGAACTTTATTGATGAAAGGACGTTCAAACCGGTAGGAGGTACCAGACAAAAGGACGCGGACGTCAGGATTATCGCGGCAACAAATGTGGATTTAAAGAAATTGGTTGACGAAGGAAAATTTAGGGAGGATCTTTATTATCGCTTAAATGTTGTTCCTATTTATATCCCTCCATTAAGGGAGAGAAAAGAGGATATTCCCATCCTGCTTTTTCGTTTTTTGAATGAAATGAATGAAAAGTTGGGGTACAGGAAGAGATTCTCGCAGGAAGTCATGGATTGCCTGACAAATTACTTTTATCCGGGAAATGTCAGAGAGATGATTAATATTGTGGAGCGGTTAGTTGTCATGAGTGATGGAGAAGAGGTGGTATTGTCAGATCTTCCATCGGAGATTACGCGGAACAATCCTTTGAATTATGAATACTTGAAGAAACTGGATTTAAAAAATGCGGTTAGGATGTTTGAATCTGAATTTATAAAAAAGGCGTTGGAGAATTATAATAGTATTTCATCGGCTGCGCACTCTCTGAGAGTACATCCTTCGACTTTGTTAAGGAAAATGCGCCGATACCATATTGTATGAATGTTGTATATATGCAATAGCATTGCATTATTGCATATATATTATAACATACCTAAAATAATAGTAATTTTATAACATGAATCTTCTTTATATTATTATAATTGCAAATATGCAGTGGTTATTTCCCTCCGGTATTCTCGAGAAACTTATAATACGCTGTTATGTTAAGACTTTTTTTCAATGTTGGTTTAGGGTATGAATATTGCTTGTAAATAATAAAATAAATTACAAGGAGGTGAAATAATCGTAGGGAGAAGCGAATGCAATTAAAGGGTAACCAAATAACAAGGAGGGGAAGAATGTTTAAAAAAGTTTCAATTATAATGTTATCCATATGTCTGGTGGCGATGTTCAGCATCGTGACTGTTTCAACCTCCTTTGCGGGAAAGAAAAAGGAGATTTTGATTGGCGCCCTATATCCCATGACGGGACGAGCCGGGCTTTACGGGAAAGACTCTGTAGCCGCCGTTGAAATGGCTGTAAACGAGATTAATTCAAAAGGGGGAGTCGCTGGATACAAATTGAACGTCCTGTTTACGGACAGCAAGGTCAATCCCGCATACGCGGTCAGGATTGCCAAAAGATACATCCTGGAAGACAAAGTGAACTTTTTGTTTGGTGTGGTAAGTTCAGGGGTTGGTCTTGCCGTAACGCAGGTGTCGAAAAAATATAAAAAGATATTTATTGGAACAGACCATGCGTCAACACGCCTCACGGCAGATAACTTCCAACCTTACTATTTTCGGGTTTCAAACAATACTTTCCAGTCCATGGCCGCTGGTGCCTTGTATTTGAAAGATTTGCAAAAAGAGAAGGGCTGGAAAAAGATTGCCTTTATAGGCCCGGACTATGCTTACGGACACAGCCAATGGGATGAGCTCCAGTATAATTTGAAGAGGTATGGTGTGAAATATAAGGTTGTTGGTGTATACTGGCCAAAAATTTATACGCCAGATTATACCTCCTATATAACCTCTATTATGAAAGATAAACCGGATGTTTTGGTAGCCGGATTCTGGGGAGGAGACACGGTAGCCTTTATTAAGCAATCGATTCCTTATGGGCTTTTCAAAAAGATGATCTATTTTCATCCTGATGCCGGTGGCAACTATGAGTTGATGAGCGCAATGGGAGACGAGTTGCCTCTTGGGCTGGTTCTTTCTGCCAGACATCATGACAATTGGCCGAAGACGAAACTTAACAAAGAGTTCGTTGCGAAATTTCATAAGCTTACGGGACGGTATCCTTCTTATGCCGCGGAAGGGGCTTATGCTGGAATCTACGCAATTGCCTATGCCGTGAAAAAAGTTGGGAATCCTACCGACACGAGTAAATTGATCGAGGCCCTCGAAGGACTGAAGATCAAGCTCCCGGAAGATCCGAAGGGTTTTACTTCCTATATGCGTCCCGAAACACACCAGATCGTGCAGATGCAGGCAATTGGTGTGACGGTTCCCAACAAAAACTATCCGCCTGCCACGAGAATGCTTGGCAAGTGGAAGGTATACAAGGCTGAAGATTTAATCCCGCCTATGAGCTACATAAAGGAACATCGTAAAAAATAAATCATGATTGGCAGGGGGAGGTTTAAAAAAAACCTCCCCCTTTTTATCACGGAGAAATATGGACCTAAATTTCATATTCATTCAAATCATTAGTGGGCTAACAGTAGCGACATTCCTTTTCCTTGTAGCGAGCGGACTGACTCTGATCTTTGGTGTCGTTGACGTATTCAATTTTGCCCATGGATCCTTTTACATGTTGGGTGCTTACTTGGGGTACCAGATTATTACTTACTGGCATGTAAATTTCTGGGCTGCACTTTTTCTCGCGTCCATCTGGGTCGGGCTTTTCGGAATGGCTATGGAGTTTTTCTTCCTGAGACGTATTTATGGCCGCGCGGAAGAGGGGGGCTTCCAGATTCTGCTGACCTATAGTTTTATTCTGATTATTGACGATATGGTGAAAATGATATGGGGTACTGAATACAAAACCATCGAAAGACCAGCGGGATTCTCAGGTTCCATAAAATTTGGATCCGCCGTGTTACCCTCGTATTATATCCTTATTATTATCGTTGGGTTGGCCCTGGTTCTGCTGGCTTGGTTTATACTAACCCATACAAGACCAGGGAAGATTGCGAGGGCTTCCGCTATTGACAGGGAGATATTGGGGGTTCTGGGTGTGAACGTACCGCTGACCATGACCACTGTTTTCGGAATTGCCACAGCCTTGGGTGGGATGAGTGGGATTCTGGCGGCCCCTTTGCGCTCAGTCACACCGGGGGCGGGGATAGAAGTTATTATTGACAGTCTTATCGTCGTGGTTCTGGGTGGCATGGGAAGTTTCTGGGGCGCGTGGGTAGGAGCCCTTATTATTGGAGAGGTCAATTCTTTTGCTGTGGCGTTTGTTCCCAAGTGGGCGTCTCTGTTTAATTACTTGGTTATGATTATCGTCTTAGTATTCAAACCCGAAGGCCTGTTTGGCAGGAAAATGCGGAAAAAAATTTAGTAAAGGTTGAGCCATTGAATTTTATGAAACACAGACAGATTATTCTTGGGCTTACTGTTGCGTTGTTTGTTCTCCCTTTACTTAGTGGTTCAGATTACGTTGTTATCCTGCTGAATGAAATCATCGTTTGGGGGCTTTTTGCCTTAGCTTTCAACCTCTTATTTGGGATCACCGGTATGTTGTCTTTCGGCCAAGCCCTGTTTTACGGGTTTGGTGCTTACGTTACGGGGATGTTGGTGACACATTTTGGAGCTTTCTGGTTTGTTCCTTCGATATTCATAGGAATGGTCGCTGTAATTGTTATCGGCTTTTTCCTCGGCCTCATAACCATACGACTCAGCGGAGTTTACTTTACCATGTTGACATTGGCTTTTGCCCAGCTTGGGTGGGAAATCGTTTTCAAGTGGTATTCCTTTACGGGGGGTGACGACGGCATTCAGGGAATTTATCCACCTGATTTTCTTAATTCTCCGCTCAGATATTACTATTTTTCACTAATCCTTGTTGTAATATCCGTATGGGTAATTAAAAAATTCGTTGATTCACCGTACGGCCTTACCCTCAGGTGCCTCAGGCAGAATTCGATACGCGTGAATTTCCTTGGACTGAAGGTAAGAAATTACCAGCTCGGCGTTTATATTGTCTCTGGGATTTTTACGGCCTTGGCTGGGAGTCTGATGGCAGGTATCAATGGTTCCATTCACCCGGATATGCTGAATTGGACCACGTCCGGTGAAGTAATTCTAATGTCAGTTATGGGCGGGATCAGCCAGTTCTACGGACCATTTTTAGGAGCAGGGATAATTGTTCTTATCGAGGATATCATAGGGGCGTATACTGAATATTGGTCTTTCATTATTGGTATAATCATGCTCATTATTGTCCTCCTTTTTCCGAAGGGCGTCTTGGGAGAAATTTTTAAATTGAAAAGGAAGCTTGCTTTACGGCCATGGAAGAAATCTTAGAATTGAAAGAAATCAGGAAATCCTTTGAGGGGTTTCTTGTCATCAAAGACGTTAGTTTCACGGTGAAGAAGGGGGAGTTGTCTGCCATAATAGGGCCCAATGGCGCGGGGAAATCGACCTTATTCAACCTGATTACGGGATATTACAAGGTAGATAAGGGGCTGATCCATTACAATGGGACGATTATAAACAATTGGGAAACAGAGGAAATCGTGAGAAAAGGTGTGGGGCGCTCTTTCCAAGTCTCGTCCATTTTCCAGGAGGAGACAGTCCTTGACAATATAAAAATGGCGTGTCTTTCCAAGATGAAGGCTACGAGAAACTTTCTAAAGAAAGTAGAACTGTTCGAGAAAGTAACCGAAAAATCTCTTGAAATCCTGGGAAGCCTTGGCCTGGATCAGCAGGCGAATCGCTATGCCTATGAGCTTGCGCATGGGGATCAGAAACTTCTTGATATTGGCATAGCCCTGGCCCTTGAGCCGAACTTGCTGTTGCTTGACGAACCTACTGCGGGGATGTCCCCTGAAGAGAGAATTCAGACGACACGCTTGATCAAGAAGTTGTGGGAGCAGTATGACCTGACGCTGATTTTCATTGAGCATGATATGGACCTGGTTTTTGAGATCGCCGAGTGGATAAGAGTTTTGCACCAGGGGAGCCTTTTGGCAGAGGGGAAACCAGATGAGATAAAAAAGAACGAGGATGTTATCAGCGCGTACCTAGGAGACGACCATATATGGGAAACATAATTGAGGTATCAAAAATAAATACCTACTATGGTCGAAGTCACATTCTGTTTGACCTGAGTCTTGAGGTCGAAGAGGGCCTAACTATTTGCCTTAT
Source organism: bacterium (assembly GCA_027073795.1). Classification (GTDB taxonomy): domain Bacteria; phylum Desulfobacterota; class S145-22; order S145-22; family S145-22; genus S145-22. The sequence continues at coordinate 10,160 of JALTEW010000018.1, forward strand.
GGGAAGGAACGGTGCAGGTAAAACGACGACATTCAGATCCATCATGAACCTAACGCCTCCCCGAAGTGGGACAGTCAAATTCAAAGGGAAAAATTGCAAGCGAGTCCCTCCTTATAAAATGGCAAGGATGGGGATTGGGTTTGTGCCCGAAGACAGGCGCATCCTGGACAAGCTCACTGTAAAGGAGAATTTGGAGCTTGGAAGAATTCCTGGGAGGACAGGTGAATGGAACCTCGAGCGAGTGGTAGATTATTTCCCAATCCTGAAAGACCTTCTTAACAGGATTGGCGGTACGTTATCGGGGGGAGAACAGCAAATCCTGGCCGTGGCGAGGGCCTTAATGGGGAATCCGGATTTACTTCTTTTGGATGAGCCCTCGGAAGGACTGGCACCGGTTATCATAACTTTCCTGAGAGATTTTGTTCTCGGGTTAAAGAAATCTAATATAACGATCCTGCTATCCGAGCAGAATGTCAAGTTCGCAACAGCTGTTTCGGACTGGGTTGTTGTAATCGATAAAGGATATGTTGTTTTTAACGGAAGTATTGAGGCATTTAATGAGAATCAGGAAATCAAGAAAAAATATTTGGCAATTTAAACAGGGGAGGGATGTAGGATGGAAACGGTAAATATTTTCAGGACAACAGGCCGTATCCTTATGGGAGTGGGGGCGCTATCAAGGATCGCGGATGAGTTGAAACAATTGGGGGCAAATCGTGTCCTTGTTGTAACGGATAAAGGTTTGGTCCAGTCGGGAATCGTTGGGAAGTTGGAAAATTTTCTTAAGGATTCATCTGTGAAATATGATATCTTTGATGATGTCAAGGCAGATCCGAATTATGAGATAATTTACGACACAGTAAAAGCTGTAAAGGACAACGGAATCGATACGATCATTGGTATCGGAGGGGGATCTTCCCTCGATATTGCCAAGGTCACGTCGATCGGCGCGACGAATGAAGGGGATATAACACAGTTTTTCGGGATTGACATGGTGAAAAATGCGGGATTGAAAACAATACTTATTCCAACAACAGCGGGAACGGGAAGCGAAGTTACTCCTATCGCCATTTTGTCTGATGTCAAGGAGAAACTCAAGAAGGGTGTTGTCAGTTCTTATCTCTTACCGAATGTTGCCATTTTAGATGCTTCTCTGACCGTTAGCCTTCCTCCGAAAGTTACGGCTTCGACTGGTATGGATGCCTTGATTCATGCCATAGAGGCCTTTACCTCGATTCACGCCACTTTCCTCACAGACACCCTCGCTGTTAAGGCAATCGAACTGATTTACAACAGTATCAGAGCTGCTTACGCTAACGGTGCGAACTTGGAGGCCAGGGAAAATATGCTGTTAGGAAGCATGCTCGCTGGAAAAGCCTTTGCCAATGCCGGAGTTACAGCGGTGCACGCCTTCGCCTATCCCATTGGCGCGGAGTTTCATATTCCACATGGGGTAGCAAATACAATTATGCTGATTCCTGTCATGAAATTTAACTTTTTGGGAAATCTCTCAAAATTTGCTAAATTAACCTCGTTACTCGGAGAGAAAACGGAGGGGTTGAGTGAGAGGAAATCTGCAGAATTGGCGGTTGAAACATTGGAAGTTTTAGCTGAAGACTTGAATGTACCAAGGAGCTTAAAGAAGTTTGGGGTAGAGGAAAAACATGTCCCTGAGCTTGCAGAGGGGGCGATGAAGGTGACTAGACTTTTGGCTAACAACCCAAGAGTTTTAACCTTGGATGATGCTAAAGAGATTTACCGTATGGCATTGTAGGAAATAGGTATTACACTCACATAAAGTTTGTAGGGGGGTTACATGAAGGGATTTTTCAACAGGATTTTGAGGGTAAATCTGACAGCGAAAACCTACAGGGTAGAGCCAATAGCGGATGAAGTTCTTCAACAGACGTTGGGGGGGAAGGGGCTGGGAACCTATCTGCTTCTTGAGAACAATCCTGCGGGGGTGGATCCTCTCTCTCCTGAGAATCGGTTTATTATAGCCCTTGGTCCCGTTTCAGACACACCCATCTATGGCTCCAGTCGGTACGGGATTTTTACCAAGTCTCCCTTAACCGGGATTTATTCCGAGTCTTATGCGGGCGGTCATGTGGCGGATCCGATGAGTCAGGCGGGATATGATGCCGTTATTCTTGAAGGGGCTTCGGAGAGACCGGTCTACCTGGAGATCACGGATGAAGAGGTTATCTTTCACGGGTCCTCTCATCTCTGGGGGAAAAGCACCTACGAGACGGAAGATATTGTAAAAGAGGAGATTGGCGATAAAAAGGTGGCTGTTCTAAGTATTGGTCCCGCCGGTGAAAATCTGGTTCGCTTTGCGGTAGTAGAAAATGACTACTGGCGTTCGGCGGGTCGCACGGGTGTGGGGGCGGTATTAGGCTCCAAGAAGGTTAAAGCTCTTGCCTTTCATGGCTCAAAGCGCCGGGAAGTGGCAGATCCCGAAGGTCTGGAGGTCTTTGTAAAGAAAATCAGGGAGCGGGGAAAGACCGATGCGGGGGCCAAGGCTTACCGGACCTTAGGGACGCCCATGCTGGTTTCCATCAACAATGGAATTGGGGGGTTTCCTTCAAGATACTGGCATCTGGGGACATTTGAGGGATGGGAGGTCTTAAGTGCGGAGACGATGAGCAAACAGCTCAAGACCCGTCCGAGGGCCTGTGCCAAATGTTTCATGGCTTGTGGCAAGCTTTCAGAGGTTCAGGAGGGTAGGCACAAGGGGTTGCGGATTGAGGGGCCGGAGTATGAAACGATTTATGCCTTTGGGGGGCTTTGCATGATTCATGACCTCAACGAGATTGCCTATTTGAACAACATCTGCGACCAGATGGGGATGGACACCATCACGGCGGGGAACCTTTGTGCCTTTGCCATGGAGGCATCAGAGCTGGGCAAGATACCTGAAAAGATTTCTTATGGTGATCCCGATGCCGCGGCGGGGTTATTGATGGACATCACCTTCAAGCGGGGGATTGGGGCGATTCTTGCCCAGGGTATACGTCACGCCGCCAGGGAATGGGGAATGGAGGATGTAGCGATTCATGTAAAGGGGATGGAGCCGGCCGGTTATGAGCCGAGGGTATTAAAGGGGATGGGCCTGGCGTATGCCACGTCGTGCCGGGGGGCGTGTCATCTCCGGGCCACCTTTTACAAGGCGGAGCTATCCGGCATGATTGACAAGGATCAGATTGAGGGGAAGGCCGAGTTGTTTATAGATTTTGAGGAACGTCTGACCCTTCACGACGTCTTAATTGTCTGTCGGTTTTACCGGGACATGTACATGTGGGACGAACTGTCTGAGATTGTACGGGTGACCACGGGTCTTG
>JALTEW010000019.1 GCA_027073795.1 bacterium
AGGCTGAGTTTCCTTTTTTAGGCCCCAATTGCCTGGGGGTTTATAATCCGTCCCATGCGGATACATTTTTCCTGCCACCGGAAAGGATGGTACGGCCTGATCCGGGCAATGTGGCCATCGTAAGCCAAAGCGGTGGGATTCTGGTGGATCAGTTGATCAAGTTTGCTGATGAGGGAATCGGGTTATCTGTAGGAGTCAGTATCGGCAACAAGGCGATGGTTCGCGAAACCCATCTTCTCGAATATCTGGCGAAGGACGCGCAAACAGAGGTGATTGCCTTTTATGTTGAAGGCTTCGAAAAGCAGGAAGGGAAAGCCTTTGCACAGGCGGCGCGGGAATGTCCCAAGCCTGTTATCGTTATGAAGGCCGGCAAAAGCGCGGAGGGAAGCCGGGCGGTTTCCAGTCATACCGCCTCTATTGCAGGGGATTACAGGGTCTTTTCCGCCATCCTGGAGCAGTACGGGGTTGTAGAGGCCAAAAATGAGTTCGAGCTGGTCGCCTTTTGTGAATCGCTGAGCTGTTATAAACGGAACATTGGGGTAAGGATAGGGATTGTTACAGGGAGTGGTGGTCATGGGGCCATGGCGGTGGATGCCTGCCTCGCGCAGGGGTTGGAGGTTCCAGCCTTTGGCGCAGCCGTCCAGTCGGAGATGCGACAGAAGATCAATAGAAGCATTCAAGCCATTGCCTCTCTTACCAATCCGGTGGATTTGACGGGAAGCGCTGTCGATGAGGACTTTGTTCAGGTTGTGGATACCCTGAGTGGCTCGGAAGAGATCGATGCTATCCTTATCCTGCTTCTGCCGTATATTCCGGGGATATCATCGGACCTCAGCGCGCGGTTAAGCCAGATTTATCTCAAATCGCAAAAACCCATGGTGGCCTATATCCCGCACGTGGAAAAGTACCGCATGTTTATCGAGGGATTTGAACTGAATCGCATCCCCGTCTCTCATTCCATTGAGGGGGCGGTGTTTATGATCGAGGCCATGAGGAGGTGCCGATCGTGTTAACGAACAAGACGGAAGAAATTCTCAGGAAATCGGAGGAAACGGGATGGGTGTTGGAACCGGATGCCAAGACACTTTTTGCTGAATGGGGCTTGCCTGTGCCGAGATTCAGATGGGCTGTTTCTGCAGAGGAAGCTGTGAATTTTGGGAACGAGACAGGATATCCAGTCGTTGCCAAGATTGTTTCACCCAGAATCATCCATAAATCGGACGTGGGTGGTGTGGTGACGGACATCCAGAGTGAGGGCGAACTGCGCCGGGCCTATGAGCGGTTGGCTACCCTCAACGGCTTTGCGGGCGTTTTGATTGAAGAAAGTGTGGAGGGTATGGAATTGATTGCCGGGGCAAAGAACGATGCACAGTTTGGTCCAGTTGTGTTACTGGGGATGGGTGGCACCGCCGTGGAGATATATAATGATGTGTCACTTCGGCTGGCACCCTTGAGCGAATCGGATGTCCGGGATATGGCTCGGTGTCTCAGAGCGTCAAAGGTTTTGGAGGGCTACAGGGGAAAGCCCCCTGTCAATATGGGTGAACTGTCGAAACTGCTTGTTTCTTTTTCCAATCTTGTGATGGAGCTGGAACCCTATTTTGAGTCCATTGATATCAATCCACTGATGTGTTCGTCGGAACGATGTGTCATTGCCGACGCACGAATTATATTAAAGCAATAGATTAGATATATAAAGGAACTAATTGAAATGGTTGAACATTTGAAATGTCCAAAGTGTGGATATGAATTTGATATTTACAAAAACCCGGTCCCCACTGCGGATATCATTATCGAAGTGGAAGGAACCGGGGGGATTGTTTTGATTAAGCGAAAAAACCCTCCCTACGGATGGGCGATTCCAGGGGGATTCGTGGATTACGGGGAGTCGCTGGAAAAAGCGGCGGTGCGGGAAGCGAAGGAAGAAACGGGACTGGACGTGACCCTTGTTTCCCAGTTTCATACCTATTCTGACCCGTCAAGGGATCCGCGTCACCACACGATCACAACGGTCTTCATGGCGCGCGCGAAAGGAGAACCGAGGGGTGGGGACGATGCGCAACAAGCCAAAATTTTCATGCGGGATAATCTTCCAACCCCCCTGGCCTTTGATCATGCAAAGATTCTGGAGGACTACTTTAGATTCAAAGATAGTGAAACAGGGAAGGATTAACTGTGAGAGGAAAGCTAAAGACCCAAAGGGTTAAAAGGAATAAGATGGCTGCGGATTGACACGGGCTCTGTTCAGAGATTTGGTAAATACGCTTTCTTCAAAATTCAACCTCTTGCAACCAACCACCAACATAGATTAAGTATTGGTTTACAAACTTTTCATAAGTCATAATATTTTAATCGGTTGTATCTCTTGACATTTGGTTAAATTTGTGGTATATATATTTATATCAACTAATTGGCCACTATTCCAACTCATGAGGCATGCGTGACGCATACTGATTTAACCTTCATCACGAATAAGGCAAAAACCTTACATCAACGATGATGGAGTAACCTGAATGGCGAAAAGCGAAAAGACCAATAATGGTGCCAACCTTGGCTTTGAGGACAAGTTGTGGGCGGCGGCGGACAAGCTGCGGGGGACTCCCGAATATAAACACGTCGTCATTGGCTCGCTTTTCAATGAGCCGATGCGCTTAGAGACTGTGCGGATCGGTGGCCTGTCTGCGTGCAATGCACAGGCAGGCACTGACCCTGATACATGAACAGGGCACGAACCTCTCCATAACAGAGAAAACGATTTTAGAACTGCATCGGTTGACGCGCGGCGAAATCTGGGACGCTGGGAAATATAAGGAAAAGGAGAGCAATATCATCGAGATGTTCCCGGACGGCCGCTCCCGGGTCCGATTCAAGGCGGTTTCTGCCGCGGATACGCCGGCCTGTATGAAGGAGTTGGTGGAACGCTATGGCGATGCGATCAAGGAACACAGGGTTCCGCCTCTTGTCCTCTTGGCGGCCTTCAACCTGGATTTTCTCTGCATACACCCTTTTCGTGACGGCAACGGCAGGGTATCGTGTCTTCTGTTGCTCCTGCAATCCTACCATTTGGGATTGGAGGTGGGCCGGTATATCAGCCTGGAGCGGCTCATCGAGCAGAACAAGGAACGGTATTACGAAACCCTGGAACAAAGCTCACATGGCTGGCACGAAGGAAAACACGACCCCTGGCCGTATATCCATTACATTCTCTCCATCATCAAGAGTGCCTATCGGGAATTCGAGCAGCGCATCGGTCAGCTTCAAAGTCCAAAACTTAAAGAAAAAATCGAAAAGGAGGATATCATGCTTAACAAAAATAATTCACAAAGTGGATCACTTTTCATGACCGAAAATGGCTCAGTTTTAAATGACCGTTGACAATTGGGTAATGTCGAATGAATTGGGTATTGAATTGGGTAATGATAGGCCATTAGACAAACAGGATGTGGAAGGATCAGTGCCACAACATGGCACATTTGCCCCAAAGAGGAATTGGACGATTATGCCTCTTATGCCTCAAATGGTTCAACGACGGAATCAGGGAGAAATGGCTCATAAGGATGCGGGGAAACTCGGTTTATCTGCTTCATAACTTCTATATTTACCGATAGTTATAAAATAGCGAAGCCTTTTACCGCGTGGCGCAGACCGTGTCCGAGTGTCTGCACAAGGAAAACAAGGAAAAGGAGCTTTTAGGCGGATTTCTTTCTGGCCACGAACGGCTGAAAGAGGAGATTCAGAAAAGCGTTAAGAAAATGAAAACAAAAAGAACTGTTCAAATAAAAGGATAAAGCGATAAAACCTTTTCACACTCTTGCCATTCCCCACGAGGATATCTTGAGGGGGCGTCTAACGATGGATGTCTTCGTCGCGGACCGATAGGTTATGAAGGAAGGTTCATCCGGTTTTTGCGTACCTAAAGGGGTAGGAGGGGATTTAAAGGAAGTGGACAATCAGGTATCATCCATTGCAATACCAGCAAAGCAAGGAGAGATACCATCATGTCCACGCGTCTTTTATACCATGGATTTGGAATAATTGGGACCCATTATGTCAGGACAAGATACAAAAAGGGTGAGGTTATCTTTACCGTCAAAAAGGAACCGGCATCGTTACGTTGTCCTGTATGTGGTTCAAGAGAAGTTCTACAGAAGGGAAAAGTGATGAGGGTGTTTCGGACCCTTCCCATTGGTAGAAAGCAGGTATGGATTAAGATAGCCATTCCACGTATCAAGTGTTTAAGCTGCGGGATGATCCGTCAGATAAAGCCTACCTTT
>JALTEW010000020.1 GCA_027073795.1 bacterium
TGACCACCCTTCACCTGGACATCATCGCAGACCAGCAGGGGTTTATTCCTGGAATCAACCTCTAAGAAAAGGAGGTTTCCATGAAACGCTCGAGACAAACCGTCCTTCTCACCCTTACCCTTACCCTTACCCTCATATTGTTTTTCAGCGGCTTGCTCTTTTTAAACCCCGTTAAAACCTTTGCCAATAGTGAAGGCGGGGAACAAATCCCCCTCATCCAGGCAGGGGATAAATTTCCCATGACCGAGCTTGTAAGCCCGAAAGAAAAAATTTATCGGGATTATCTCGGCCTGCCAGACAATCCCGGATTCTACCTGAAAGAGGTCCAGGCAGAGGTCGTCATCGTGGAATTTCTTAATAAATACTGCTACCACTGCCAGCAACAGGCTTACCTGATGAACCGGATTTACAAGACCCTTAAAAAAGACCCCGAGTTGAACGGAAAGGTCAAGATATTAGGAATCGGCGTCGGCAACAACCGGATTCAACTGGAACACTTCCGTCAGGAGAAGAAAATCCCCTTTCCACTTATCCCCGATCAGGATTTCATTGCCTTTGAAAAGATTGGTTACCCCGGCGGAACTCCCTTCACCACCATCATCAAGAAAGAAAATGGACAGTTCGTGGTTAAGGATACCCATTTGGGCATGATAGAAAACAGGCAGGCGTATGTTGACAAGATCAGGCAGATCCTGACCGGCGGTGCCGCCGTCACTTCGAAAAAGGCCTATGAATCGGCGATTCAATCCCTGAATCCGGGCATTACAGAAGAGGAAGTCAAGACGATGATTGATAAGAGGCTAAAGGATATGGGCTTCACACCGGGGGAGATAACCCAACTCAGGATCAAGGGAGCCCGGCAGGTGTTCATGGTCAAACTCAAGAAAGGGGCAAAATTAGATGTCTGGTTTGCAACCATCGGAAGTGAGGGAAAGGTCTGTGACATCTGCCACGACATTCACTTTATCTACCTGTTCGACCGCCAAGGGATTATAAGAGACTTCATCCCCATCCATGTCACCAAATATGGGAACAAACCCTTTGAAGAAAAGGACGTGGAAAAAACGCGCAAGGCCCTTGTTGGAAGAAACCTGACACAGCCGATTCAATACAACCCTGACACGGATGCCGTCTCTTCCGCCTCCATGACCTCTGCACTTATCTTCAAGGGCGTTAAGCAGGGCAGCAAACTTTACATCCAGTTGAAAAAGGAAGGGTATATTCAGTGAGCCCCATCCTCTACATGGTTGCTTTCTTGGGCGGGTTCTGATAAATCAGAGCCATGAAAAGTAAAGACAAAACCGGTAACATATCCCCGTTTATCCGCCACAGCATCGACGGGTTGTCCCCTTATCTTGCCGACAAACCGGAAGACCAAATATCTGTCACACGCCTCTGCTTCAATGAAAACCTCTACGGGCCATCACCCGCCGCCGTGAAGGCCATTGTCCAGTCCGCCCTGGAAGTTCATCTCTATCCTGATCCCGGCGGATGGGAGTTGAGGGAGGCTCTCCAGGAAAAGCATGGGATTCCCGCCGAGCAAATCATCTTGGGAAACGGTGCCGATTCCCTTATCACCCTCATCTCTACAACCTTTCTCAACCCGGGAGAGGAGGTTCTTTTTTGCGAGCCGACCTTCCCTATCTACAGATCCGCTGCCCGGATCGCGATGGGAAACCCGAGGGGACTCCCCCTTAACGAAACCTATCAGTTTGGCCTCGACAGGTTACTTGGGTCTATCACCCCCCAGACAAAGCTCATCTATCTCTGTAACCCCAACAACCCAACCGGAACAATCCTTCTCCCCGAGGAAATCGAGACTTTTCTTAAATCCCTTCCTGAGGGAATTCTGGTCGTTCTCGACGAAGCGTATATCGACTTTATGGAAACGGATAAGGTTCCCCCTACGCTCACATGGATTGCAGAGGGCTATCCCATTGTCTCCTTGAGAACCTTCTCCAAGGTCTACGGCCTTGCGGGGATGCGCATTGGCTACGCCATGGCTTCAAGCGAGATCATTCAATACCTTTATCGTGTACGTGAGCCCTTTGCCGTGTCAGCGCTAGCCATCAAGGCGGCCTCTGGCGCCCTCACAGACCACCAGCATTACCAAAAGGTAACTCAATCTATCAAAAAGGAGCGGGAAAAGCTCCAGGAATCATTCGATGAAAGAAATCTTAAATACATTCCCTCTCAAGCGAATTTCATTTTTGTCGATTTTGGAAGGGACTCTCAGGAGATATGCCGCCGCCTGTCGGAATACGGGGTACTCATTCGATGCAGCGCATCATGGGGAATGCCCTCTTGGGCGCGGGTCACCGTGGGAACTCCTCAAGCGAATCAGGCCCTGCTTCGTGCCCTTGACAGGATGCTCGCGGATATGTCACGATGATATGGTAAGTTAGTACACTCTTGTACTGGAGGGAATAAACATGTGCCAGAACCATATTATTCAATGTGAGTGCAAACGGTCACGGGCCAATTTCATGAATTTGAAAGACCTTTTGCCTCCTCAGATCCTCAGCCATCTCTACTGCCCGTCCTGCAGCGGAAACGTCCGTTTCAATCCTGACACAATGGTCAAGGATAATGGCTGGATTCTGGAATTCGACATGGAGGCTGCACGGGCCTTCCTGATGAGCGAGGGCGTCTCTGAAAGGGTTATCACCCCTGATTTTATCTTCGATCAGGGATACTTTTCCTGGAACGGATTCACACCTACGGAGATTGAAGACAGGATGAGGGAACGTGAAGAGATTATGAAACTCGCCAAGGTGGACCGCAGAAAGTTTATCAAGGAGTTAACATCTTGGGGAATCAATCGCGCCGCCCGCTTTAAAGAGGAAGGATGGCGAAAGACAGCAAATTTGTAGCAGTATTCCCCGGCGTCACTCGGGTTCATATCTGATTTCAAAAAATAGTATCAAGGAGGTAAAACCATGCCGGATATGGAGGGCCTTAAGGAGGCCAAGCAGTTTTATACCGATACCCCGCAAAAAACGGAGGGATTTTTTCTGAAGGGCTCCAATTCTTATGACTGGGGCATGAAAAACCGCCTGGCCCGGATTTTTAATCCCGAGACGGGCAAAACCGTAATGCTGGCGGTGGATCATGGCTATTTCCAGGGTCCTACCACGGGCCTGGAAAGGATTGACATCAGTATCCTCCCCCTGGTGCCATACGCGGACACCCTGATGCTGACACGGGGAATCCTCAGGACTCTCGTCCCCCCTACCGTGACGAAACCAATTGTCGTGAGGGCATCGGGAGGCACCAGTATCCTCAAGGAACTTTCAAACGAAGAAATCGCCGTCGATATCGAGGATTCCATTCGTCTCAACGTCTGCGCCATGGCCGTACAGGTTTTCATCGGAGGAGAGCACGAAAAACAGTCAATCATCAACATGACCCGCCTGGTAGATGCTGGCACCCGTTACGGCATTCCAACCCTGGCGGTCACTGCGGTGGGAAAGGAGATGGCACGGGATGCCCGGTATTTTCGCCTCGCCACCCGCATCTGCGCTGAGCTGGGCGCGCATTATGTCAAAACCTACTATGTGGATGAGGGATTTGAAACGGTGGTTGCAGCTTGCCCTGTCCCCATCGTCATTGCCGGGGGTAAAAAAATACCCGAAAAGGATGCCCTCACCATGGCGTATAACGCCATCCAACAGGGAGCCAGCGGGGTTGACATGGGGAGAAACATCTTCCAGTCTGAATCCCCCACCGCCATGATCCAGGCCGTGCGCGCGGTGGTTCACGACAACGAAACCCCGGAAAAGGCTTATGACCTTTACAACACACTGAAACATGAACTTGCCAAGGGATAAATCAATCGGATGACGGATAGCCCGTCACCTGCCTAAGCCTAAATATCTTCCGCTTCTTAAAGTGCTATCCCGAATTAGAACACGGTTGACTTCCCTCTCGCTTACAGGTATTTACATTCCGTCTTGTTTGCCTGTTGGAACAGGGCAAGTGAGCTAAAAAAATACAGCGAATAAGACTTTTTTACTGAAACGCTTAAAAATTTTAACGGCGAAGGGGAAACAACAAGGGTGGGCAAGAAGTTATATTCATTTATCATAGGGACGGGATGTCACATTCCTGAAATAGTTGTAAAAAACTCTGATTTTCAAAATCATGTCTTTTACGAGCTAAATGGTAATAGGATAGACAGAACCCCGGAAGAAATCACCCGGAAATTTGAGGAGATAACAGGGATCAAGGAAAGAAGATACGCATCGGACGACCTGTTGACATCCGATATTTCCTACTTTGCTGCCAAGACTGCCATCGAAACCGCGATGATCGACAAGGAAAGCCTTGATTACATCATCTGCGCGCATAACTTTGGCGACATCAGGCCTAATAACAGAAGGACTGAATTAGTTCCTAACCTTGCAGCCAGGGTCAAATATAAACTTCAAATAAAAAATCCAAAAACGGTGGCTTACGACCTTCCCTTTGGATGCCCGGGATGGCTCCAGGGATTGATTCATGCGGACTGTTTTATCAAGACGGGGCTTGCCAAAAGGGTCTTGGTCATCGGTGCTGAAATACTCTCCAGGGTTTGCGACCCCCACGACAGGGATTCGATGATCTATGCTGACGGGGCAGGGGCTGCCATCCTGGAAGGCCGGGATACGGGTACCGAGGTGGGGATTATCTCACATTCCACGCGTTCCGACACCTACAAACATTGCCACCTGTTGACGATGGGCCGGTCCAACAACCCAGACTACCCAGGAGATGAACTCTTCCTGAAGATGCACGGGCACACTCTCTACAAGTACGCCTTGAAAGTCGTCCCGGAATGTATCAAAGAGAGCATTGACAAAGCAGGGCTTTCCATTGAGGATATCGACCGTGTCCTTTTGCACCAGGCGAACGAAAAGATGGATGTCGAAATTCTCAAACGCCTGTTCCGACTTTATGGCATCAAGAATCCCAGCCCGGAATTTATCAGCCATATTCTCCCCATGAGTATCTCATGGCTTGGGAACAGCTCCGTAGCGACGATCCCGACCTTACTCGATCTGATATTGAAAAACAAAATGGAAAAATACTCCCTGCCGGAACACGATATCATCATCTTTGCCTCCGTAGGCGCAGGCATGAACGTCAATTCCATTGTGTACAAATTCTAACCGACGTCTCAAGTTCTAACTGAGCAAATGATGCGTTCGCAAAAGTCAGGATTAAACGGCAAGGAAAGGTGCTGAAGTCAAAGATACAGAATGCATTCTTAATCTTCGATTTTCCTTTGCCTCTCGCCTTATGCAGTTGGGCCTTTCCCGATCCGTCAACAAATAAAAGGGGGGGAAAATCCCCCCTGCGAAAGTGTTTTTCCTTTAACATTCAGTGCATGCTTGTCCAGTAAATGACGTTACCCTCTTGCTGTCCCTTCAGAAGGTCCATGTGATGGAGGGTGGTAAAGATGCGCTCCGCCTCATCTTCAGGCACGCCTAATGCGTTAGCCGCCTCCTCTTTTTTGACCCTCCCGCGGTTACGAATCAGGTCCAACAATTTTTTCTGTTCATCGCTCAAATCCGCCAGAATATCCTGACCTTTACGCTCCGCCTCCTTCTGGGCCGCGTAACTGGCCCACGGGTCACAGGTACGGGGCGGATTCATTAAATCGAAATAGCAGTCCTCGCAAACCTTCATCCCCCTGAATTCGAAAACTTCATCTTCCTCAATCTCGGCTCCACACTTTTCGCATTTCATGTTTCATCCCTCCTTTATGAATTTTACTATCCTTTTTCGCCCGATTATCACAGGCAACCCTTCAAGTCAATATCCTGGTCAAACCCATTTTCAATGCAGGCTTTCATTCAAAAATGCCACGACGAAGCCTTCTGAAACCGCTTCGTCAAAGGCATTGCCACTCGTTGCCTACCATGCTATTTCTTAAATATGGATTTAAAATCGAAATCACATATCTCTCAGACGCCAGGCCTTGTCACAGAGGCGCGCTATCAGCGCATCGCCCGCTTTCTTACCACGCGGCAGGAAACCCTGCGTCTTTTTCTTGACGATGTCAAAAACGCCCACAATATCAGTGCAGTCATCCGAACCTGTGACGCCACAGGCGTTTTTTACCTTCACTACTACCTTTCAGAGGTATCCCTTTCCATCAACCGCGGAATATCCCTGGGAAGCGAGCGGTGGATTAAACGGGAACGTGTTATCGACAGGGGAACCTTTCTGGATCAGATGCAGAAAAAGGGATATCAGTGCCTCGCAACTTCCATAGAAGGCCATGCTGTTGATTACAGGGACGTGGATTATACTCTCCCCTCGCTTATCATCTTCGGAAACGAGAGAAAGGGGATCAGCGATGAAGTAGCACACCATGCCAGCCAATTTATTGCCATCCCAATGATGGGCATGGCAAAGAGTCTGAACATTTCAGTGGCATGTGCCGTCATCCTTTATGAGGCATTTCGGCAACGGGACCGAAAAGGCATGTACCAAAGGCCCAGTCTTCCACCGAATATTTTCTCTTCTTACCTCAAAAAATGGACCGTGGAAGAGCGTCTTTCAGGGAGATAACGTGAGCTTTCCCTCACTCGGTCCAGCTAACGAAATTTTTTCCATCAGTTTGCTCTTGATCGCGGGATTCGCGGGAGGGAAGCTCGCGAACATCTTAAAACTCCCTGCCATCACGGGAAACATCGTTGCGGGGATTCTCATAGGTCCTTTCGGGTTCCACCTGCTGAGTTATCAGGCGGTAACGGTTGGCCTCAAACCCATCATGTCTTTTGCACTGGCATTTGTCGCATTCTCCATCGCAACGCATATCGACATGAAAGAAGTAAAAGAAACGAATGGGCGAGCCTTTATCACTGGCGTCTCCGATGTGTTGGTAAGCTCTGCAGCCGTTACGTTTGTCCTTTATTTCTTTACACGTTCTCTCATTCTCTCCCTTCTTTTGGGGGTAATCTCAGGTGCCACCGCCCCCGCAACGATCCTCGCCGTTATCCGGGAAACCCGCTCTAAAGGCCCCATGACCGATCTGCTTCTTCCCCACGTAGCCATCAACAACCTGGCATGTGTAGCGTTGTTCGGGTTCGTTTTTGCCGGCCTCAAGGGAACCATGGCGGGCAGGGCCAGCCTTGCATCAGCCTTGACCCATACGGCTCTCCTCTATTCTTTCATCTCCATCCTTATCGGCCTGGGGACAGGGATTGCCCTGAAGGTCCTTTTCCCCCGTTTTGAGCATGAAACCTCCATTTTGCCACTCATGCTGGTCAGCCTCCTTTTAGTTTCAGGTCTTTCAACCTTCCTCCATGTTTCTCCCCTGCTTTCAGCCATGGCCCTGGGATTTTTGATCCACAACCTCATCCAGCAGAAAGAGGCGGTTGACAAGGCCTTTTTCTCTCTGGAACCTGTTATTTATACGGCCTTCTTTACCCTGGCCGGGACACATCTACAGCTTTCCCTGCTTCCAGCCGTGGGAACCGTGGGTGTTCTGTATATATTGTCGCGCTTCGCAGGAAAATGGCTGGGAACCTTCCTGAGTGGATGGGCCTGTGGCACCCCCGCTATCTTTCGTAACATTGCCGGGTTGACTCTGCTTCCCCAAGCCGGGATCGCACTCGGCCTGATTGTCCTGATCCAGGAAGAGGCCTGCTGCGCAAGGTTTTCCCCCACGGTAACAGCCATTGTGGTAGCAGCGGTTACCGTCCATGAAATCATAGGGCCTATTTTGGCCAAGATTACCCTGAAAATAGCGGGTGAAGCGGGGAAAGACCTCCGTCCCGTCATGGGATTCCTTCTGCCTGAAGGGGTGTTTCTTAATCTTGAGTTTAACAATAAATGGGAAGCCATCCACCAACTGGTTGCCCATCTTTCATCAATTTACCATCTCTCCTCTGACCAGAAACAGGAATTTCTGGACTCTGTTATTGAGCGCGAGAACTCTCTAACCACGGGCATCGGCCATGGGCTGGCCATTCCCCACGGAGTCCTCGAAGGAAGCGGCCCCATCATGGGTGTGATGGGAATTTCAAAAAGTGGAGTTGACTTTGACTCCCTCGATGGGGGAAAAGCCCATATTATCCTTCTCACTGCTGTCCACAGAGACCAGCTTGCCTCCCACCTCGAAGTCTTGATGAAAATATCAAGGATGTTCAGCCAGGAGGGGCTTTTCCAGAAACTTCTTTCTGCGCCATCGAAAGAGAAGGTATATGAAATTCTATATAATGAAGAATGAGGACAAAAACAGGCTCAAGGGAGAAGAAGGGAACAGGATCAATGCCGTGATGAGTGCGGCGGGGATGAACTTCACCAAGTTGCTGAGACACATTGCGGCAACTTTTTTGCGCCTGTTTTATGGTTGGGTCTTCCGGCTTCTATCTTCCTTTTGTACTTTGCAAAGAGCGATAAATTATCCCTGAAAAGAGAAAAAAACGGGTTTTTCAGAATCGACTATCTTACTTTCTTGATCTTAACGGGAGGCAGTTGGTATTGTCAATCTTACCTGCCACCCAGTAACGGCTTGAATGAAGCTTTTCAGTCCTTTTTTCCCTTCAAAATTTCGAACCTTGCTTCCGGTTTTAAGGTTCCAATCAGGACGGACGTGATCCGCTGTGATTCCGAGAGAACGATTTCCGCAATGCGCTTGCCCACCTTTAACAGCGACGTACTACCCGCCTGGTTCAAAAAGGGAATAATCGGCACTCCCTTCGGAACACCTTTGGTAATCCCCTCCGGGTGCGTGAAAAGGCGTGCTATCACCTTCTCCGTGATAGGTTGCCCTAAGGGGTGTCCTGTTAGCTTCGCAATCAAATGCGGCCGAAAGGCATGCGTCTCGTCAAGTGGCATGCCAAAGGCTGATAACCCCAGGATCGGAACCAACACGGTCGTCGATAGGGGGATAACTGGTTCATGGGCGTCCGGCGCCTTGATGGGAAGACGAAACGCCCCGTCCGCTTCATTCAGAATAATCCCTTCATTCATTTCATCAAAAAGGGCACCCACCGTTTCCGGCGGGATGCCATCCCATTTGTGATCCCCGTAAGGGCCCTTCACGGCCAAGCCGAGGGTGTGCGGCTCAAGACGGGCAAGGGCTTCTTCCAAGAACCGATCAGGGTCCTCTTCCGCCACGAACCAGTCTATGGGGACCGGAAAGGGGTTTTGGACCTTGGTGGTCGTCGTTAAAACGACGGGAGTTCCGTGAGATTTTAGTACGCTTCCGAAAACACCGAGAAAAGTGGTTTTCCCGCCGCCGCCCGTGAGGGAAATACACCCCTTTTTTGAGGGGAGAAGCAAATAAATCAGCTCTTTGAGTGTTAAGGCTTGGTCAGAAACGAGCCGTTCCATGGGTGTTTAAAGGGTGAAGTCTGAAGGATGAAAACTGAAGGGTGAAGCCAAAAAGTTCGAAGCTAAAAGCTCAAAAGTTCTATGTTTTGCCTTCAGTTTGGGGTTTGGGACTAACAATGTCCGGGGCTCTGACCCTGAAATCCCTTTGCTCTTTGCCTTTTGCACTTCAGCCATTATCGATTGAATCTTGCGAGAATGGCCTCAAGCACACCCCCGGCCACGGCCCGCGCCTTATCAGAGATGGTAAAACAGTTTATCCGCTGCCCCCTCGGATCCACATCTCCCGATTTCATCCCCTTGAATACCGTAACACCATCCGGTAGAATCCCCCTGAGGATACCGGATATCTGTGCGTGCATAGGAACTCCCCCCGCATAACCGGTCACCTCACCTGCCTCAATCATATCCCCAATCTTTTTTACCGCTCTGAAGGTGCCATCTGCCGGAGCGCGAAGCACCCGTTCCACCGTATATCCCATCGTTTCCCCCGGTATGCCTGTATCGGGCTGCGCCGACCCCTTGATAATAACCCTTCCCAGATGATGCCCGCGATTCGTCTCGATGACACAATCCACGTCCTCCCCGGCAGTAAAACCCGGCCCCAGCCCGATGACCAAAGGGGCAAAACCCTTGAACGTCCCGATATTCCGCTTTGCCAGGGCAGCATCCACCACGACATCAAAGGCGATCTGCCGGCGGACCTTCAATTCGGGATCAACCAAAACGGCCATTTCTTTCCGATCCCATACCCGTTCAATTTCTGAAGGGTTCTCTAAACGAACTGCTTTAACACCCTCTACCTCCGTGTGGCCATTGAAAACCGCCTCAGAAAAACAGACGGCCCTCCGGATGGAAAGGGGGACAGCAATCTCCGTCATGAGGACAGAAAAGCGGCATTTGTAAAGTCGATAAGCCACGCCGCTCGCCATTTCCCCCGCACCACGTATCAGAATCTTCAGGTCAAGCGGCTTCATCTTCCCAAGGGACAATAATGATTCAGGCCAAGCAACTTTGCCGCCCCGCTGATGGTGATACCATAAAAGACAGCCGGCTTATCGGTAATGAAGGCATCAATGGTATCGTTAACCAGGGTGGTCCCCGTGGCGAAAATCAAATCACACCACGCGACAATCCCTTCATAGGCTTCCGGGGGCTCAATCACAACATTCGATCTCTTCTGGTATATTTGATCCGGGTCCCGGTCACAGATACGAACCTCAAAATCCCGCGAAACAGCTTCGAGGAGACGCGGTTGATGGCCGATCATCCCCACCTTTACCGGGGAAAAGGGAATTAAAGCCGCCTTCAGGCTCGGTGCACACAATACCGGGTCCTTGTCCTTACAATGACAACTCTTGTCTATCACCTTCAGATACCGGAGAACGGCATTGACGGTTGCCACAAGCACGGCCCGATGATAATTCGAATCCCTGGAAAGGTTCAGGACATCTTCAAGGGTTCCCTCAAAGTTCCCCACCTGATCGGTATAGGCCTGTCCCGGCACCCCCTTGAAACGCGCCTCCATCATCCGCTCTTTTCCTTTCAAAAGGGGGTAATCATCGTGTTCCGGGCGCCCGATAGCCTCTTCGGCTGTCAGGGGACGTGCTACCACTGAAACAGGCTCCCTCAAAAAATCATGAGGAGTGATAACCTTCTCAAAGGCTTCAGCCATTCTCGTGAGAATTATTCCCATTGTCTACGCCCCCTTCCCGAAAGGGCAAATAGGATAGGTGCATTTCTTACAGTTGAGGCACAACCCCCCATGTCCCAGGGCCACCACGTCCTCCCTGCCGATGGGATCACCTGCCATCGCCCTGGGGAGAAAGATATCGAGAACTGTGGTTGGAAAATAAAAAACAGCAGCGGGGATTCCAAGAATCGGCACCCCATCGAGGTAGGCGCAGGCAAACATGGCACCGGGAAGAATTGGCGAACCATAAGAAACAACCTTTGCACCACTCTTTTCTATGCCTTCCAAGGTTACATCATCCGGGTCGACAGAAAGCCCACCGGTGGTAATGACGATTTCACATCCATCCTGCACCATCTTGGCAACGGTTTCCCCAATCACGGCTGCATTATCCGGACAAACCGCGTGTGCAATAATCTCCCCTCCGAGGGCGGCAACCTTGGGGGTAAGAATTTCCATAGAACTATCGGGAACCCGACCCGAATAAACCTCTTCCCCCGTAACAACCACCCCTGCATTTCTACGAACGAAAGGAAGAATCCTAAGCAAAGGGGCTTGCCGCTTTACATCATCCAGAACGCCCTGGAATCGGCCTTCATCCATGGCTACGGGAATAATCCGGGTAGCAGCTACGGTCATCCCTTTCCGGCAAACGGTATGTTGATGAAGGGTGGAGCAGATAATGTCACCCGTTTCGTTGATGGACTGCAACAGTCTCAAATTAATCTTTAGCAAGCCGGAACTCTTCGCTTTAAGATTGATGCGTCCCTCGCTAGGCCCCAGACGGTCAAATTCATCCCCTCCATAGGCATTTGCCAGCGCAATCGCCGCATCGTCTTCGTGAATATAGCCCTTGTCTGGATCAAGCACATAGACGTGGGCCTTCCCCATATCTTTAAGCAATGGAATATCCTCTTCCCTCAAAATATGGCCCCTTTTGAAAGCTGGCCCTTTACTCTTCCCAGGCACAATACGCGTCATATCGTTGGCCAGAGGCTTCCCGATAGCCTCTTCAACAGGTAATTTCTTCATCGTTTCCTTCCTTTTAGACTTTCAGCACCACCCGGAGAGATGTCACAGTCAGGTCTGATCCTGGCATGCCGAACCGTTTATACTGATTTCTTTTCCTGCGATTTTATAACGATTCCCTGCAAGAGACAACTATTTTCCTTGCCGCATCTCTCAGTCGCTGCGTCCCCCCTCCCTCGCTAATAATCTGTAACACCCTATCAGGCTTTACGATCTTCATTCCCGCCAAGACTGTCACACCATAATTTCCCATAAGGTCAGGAACCATGGGGGTGGAGGGTCCAAGCATCACGACCTCCCTTGCCTGCTTCGTATGCGGGATAATCCCCTCAAAGGTACGATTAATCAAGGTCGTTGCGGAAAGAATGACCACAGAGCACAGGGGTAATTTCAGGGGAATTTTCTCAGGGGGATATAACCCTTCCCCCCGCGCGAGGTTTTTCTCAAAGATGAAAAGCTCACACCCCGCTTTTTTAATGGTGGGGATCACGGGGGCAAAAAATCCTACCATGCCAACCCTCTCGCCGGGGAGAAGAGCAAGCAGGGAGAAAAAATCTTCTCCCCGGGAATCGGGCATCCTCTCCTGGATGAGGGCATTGAAGGTCGCCAGCCCAACGGCGGAAGAGATAACATCCCTTTCCCTCATAAGGCCAACTATCTGTTGGGCCGGTTTTCCGGAGAGTTCTCCTGCCATCTTCAGCGCGGTACAGGTATGGCCCGCCTCCTGACGAAATGTATAGGCAAGACCCACGTCCCGCTCATCAACCTCTACAGCCGTATATCCCAATCCAATCCGCACATCTGTCACATTAAGGTCTCTGGACAACCTTTCTCCCATGGCACAGATTTCTTGCTCAATCCCCACTTAAAATCACCCCTTCCTGAAAAATCTTGTTCAGATCAGAAACTGTGTCCACATCCGCGACAACGGCATCATCCAACCATGGAACGAAAACAATTTTACCCAGGTTTGCCTTGATAATGTCTCTCAACCCTTTGTCTCCACGTATCTTCGACAGGGCATTCCTGTAAAAGAGCTCCCGAAAGACCACGGGATGACCAATCTTGTCCCGATAGGTAGGCACCACCATGTCCACAGCTTCCCCCTTGTAAACATCTATTAGGGTTCGAATAACCTCCGCTGTAATCTTCGGCATGTCCGCCAGTGAAACGGTGACACCCTGTTGCTTCTCCCTTTCACTTAACCCCTTTAATCCGAGTTTCAGGGATTCTGACATCCCCTTCTGGGGTTCTTCGTTAACTATCAGACGGGCCTTCCCCCAAGGGGTTCCCACGTGTAACCACGGAAGCGAAGATATGTTCTCGATCCGGTAACGGTGCGAACCTTCCGCCATTCGGGAGAACCTTTCAAGGATTTCTTTCGAAACAACCACAATCAGAGGGTAAAGCCCGGCTTTCAGGTGCGATCGAAGGGCAT
>JALTEW010000021.1 GCA_027073795.1 bacterium
CAGTCCAAGAGAGATGGCTGCCGTTTGTCTGACTTGCCACTGAGGGTCCTTCAGGAGTGCGGCGAGGGTAGGGCCCGCTTCCGTGATGTATTTTTCACCGGCGGCCATGGCGGCTCCCCGCCGGACGTTCGGATTTTCGTCTTTCAGGCGGGATATGATAACCTTCTTCAGTTTCTCATCCATGGTTTTGATTCACTTTCAATCCTTGAAAATCTTTTCAATCTTTTCTCTCATTGTTTCTGCTGTAAAGGGTTTTACAATGTAGTTGCTGACCCCGGATTTCACGGCCTCAATAATATTTTCCTTCATGGCTTCGGCCGTGACCATCAAAAACGGGATGTCTTTGAATTTTTCGCTGGCACGTACCGCCTTTAAAAGCTCAAGCCCTGACATATTGGGCATGTTCCAGTCGGAGACGATAAAGTCAATATCCTGGTTTTCGAGGGCCCTTAGGGCAACTTTACCATCTTCAGCCTCGACGATATTTTCGTATCCTAACTGTTTCAGGATGTTTTTGACAATTCTCCGCATGGTTGCGAAGTCGTCCACCACCAAGATTCGCATTTTACTGTCTGGCATCTTTCCCTCCTTTTAATTCTTTCTTCCTACCCAGGGTATTTTTACCATAGTAGAAATACCCGTAGCCTCCTATTAAGATTCGAAAGCAACGCTTTCTCTATCGTCAAAAAACATTAGGTTAATATATCCCGATACTTGTAAGTAGCTGAGATTCACTGGATTTTTCTTTAACCTTCCCAAGCATATCAGGGACGTCTTCGATCTTTAATCCCAATTGCCACCAGGCAGTTTCGGAAAATTTGGTAATATTGATTTCACCGCTGAACCCTAGTCCCTGATTGTTGCAGATAAAATCAGCGATGTTAACAATTTGTGCGAGCTTCAAGTAGGCATCTGGAGCGCGCTCAGGTTCGTGGTGGTAAGCAATCATAGCGACGACTGATTCCGGGATGTTCCAGTTTTTAGCCAGAATAGCTCCGATTTCTGCGTGGGTAGTTCCAAGAAGCTCTTTTTCTGTATCGTAAAGGTTTGTTTCACTTGCTTCACAGACGATGATGATCTGCTCATATTCAATGTTGAAATAATGCCTTAAGACGAGCAACCCGATATCATGAAGGAGTCCTCCAACGAACAGATCGTCTTTAGTTGGGTCATGAGTTTCCCAAGGATTTTTGGAAAAGGAATTAACCACATCAGACATCAGTGCAACAGAAACGCAATGCCGCCAAAAGAGTCGGCTTTCCCTTCGGGTCATTCCCCTTATATCTTTCATCAGAGAAAGGGAGAGGACAATTTTTTCAAGCTCCGTCAGCCCAAGCCGGGAAGCAGCATAATTCAGGGAGGTGATTTCCGTTGTCCCACGATAGAGAGGGGAGTTAACAATCTGTAGAACTTTGGCTGTGATAACAGGATCTTCCTCAATATATTGTGTGACATCCGTGATGCTGGTATCTGGATCTCTGATAAGCTTCATGACCTGTACAATAATATCAGGAATGGTAGGAAGATCCTTTATGCGTTTAAGTTTTTTTAAAATTTCCTCTCCATCTTTTGGCATTTTTGGGTGTCCTCCATTCTGTCATTGCATTGATTTTATGCAGCCGATGCTTGCCGTTTTTTGGTTAGGAGCTTGTGCACTTTTGTTAGAACACGTGTTTTGTCAATTTTGATTTCATAGTCGTCAAATCCAATCCCCAATCCTTTTGATCGATGTCTTTCATCCGATAGAGCGGTAAGCGCCATGGCTGGAATTTCCCTGAGATTTTCATCTTTTCTGAGGTTCTGAATAAGCTCATAGCCATCCATGACAGGCATTTCAATGTCACTGATGACTAGGTCAACAGGTTCTTTATGGAGAATGGCCAGCGCTTTGGCGCCATCCGTCGCCTCGAGGACTTCGTGCCCAGCTGATTCGAGATAACTCCTCGTGAGTTTCATGAAAAAGGGCGTGTCTTCAACCAACAGGATACGAGCCGGTTTCCCAGCATGTGAAATCGATGCTACTATCTCTTTTTGCTCGGGATCGATGGTTTCAAATAGCGTGAAGAGGTCTAACATGGGCATGGTGCGTCCCGCGATAATGATGGTTCCAAGGAATCCCTTTTCTCGCATTGACTCCGTGTCCAGTTCTATCGTGGTTTCCAGGACATCAATAACTTGGGTGGCAATAATCCCGATAGGATGGCGGGACATCCTTGGGACAATAACAAAGAGTGCCTTATGTTCTTTATCTGGCGGTTTTACGGAAAGGAATCGCTCCAGGCGAACAAGAGGAAGGCTGGTACCCCTCAATTGAATAAATTCCCTTTCGCCGACCGTTTCAATATCTTTAACCTCAATCTTTTCAAGGCGCGCCACCATAGACATAGGAAGGGCAAAGGCCTCGTTTTCATTGACGGAAAAGAGAAGGACGTACTGTTTTTCCATCATGCCTTTTCGGGTAAGATTTTCTTCTTCTACCTTTGAAATTTCCTCGATATCTGCAAGTTTCAGATTAGCGGTTCGGGCAATTCCTTGGACGTCAAGAATCATGGCGACCTTTCCATCTCCCATGATGGTAGTTCCAGAGAAACATGCAATGGATTTCAGGTAACTGGAGAGGGGTTTTACCACGATTTCTTCCGTGTCCAGAACTTGGTCAACAATGAGGCCGTAGCGTCCCCCCCCCAGCTTCAATACGAGGATATTCAAAACCTGAGAGTGGGTTCGACGGTCTTTTAATGCCCTTCTTTCCTTAACCTCTGGCGAAAGAGGCTCGCCATTTCGCCTGTCCGCGATGTTGATTCTTCTGTCCGGAAGGACTTCTTCCGTTTGTGGATGTACGAATGTCCTTGGGATTTTCAACACATCGGCCAGACGGACGAGCGAGAGGAGATGGCCGCGCAGGCGTAACACTTCATATCCTTTCACTCGTTCGATTCGGGTCTTTTCGTTTTCACCCTTGACTCGGACGATTTCTTCCAAGTTGACCTGAGGAACGGCAAAGCGGTGGTCACCCACCTTGGTGATGATGGAGGGGATAATGGCAAGTGTGAGGGGAAGCCGAACGGTAACTATGGTACCTTTTCCTTTCTCGGAATTTACTTCCACCACCCCACCAAACTTTTCGAAATTCGTTTTGACCACATCCATTCCAACGCCGCGTCCTGAAATATCCGAGATCTTTTCGGCTGTTGAAAAACCGGGGAGAAATATAAGGTTGACAAGCTCTTTGTTAGACATGTTTTTCGCTTCTTCTGGTTTGATAAGTCTTTTCTCGGTGGCTTTGGCACGGATTACTTCTGGATCTATTCCTTTTCCGTCATCTTGGATTTCGATATTGACTTGTCCCCCCTCTTGGTAAGCCCGCAACCAGATAGTCCCTTCTGCCTCCTTCCCTGCCGTCACCCTTTCTTCCGGAGGTTCGATCCCGTGGTCCACGCTGTTACGTATCAGGTGGGTGAGGGGGTCACTGATGACCTCGATGATAGAGCGGTCAAGTTCAACCTCATCCCCCTCGATGATCAATTTTATCTTTTTGTTGACCTTTTTACTCATGTCTCTGACGATCCTGGGGAATTTGTTAAAGACATTTCCCACCGGTTGCATTCGCGTTTGCATGACATGTTCCTGAAGCTCCGTAACGCGCTGAGACAAGGTGTGGAGAATAGGAAGATCCCGGTCTTTATCTTTGAGAGTTTGCATCAGTTGGTTCCGCCCAAGAACCAGCTCCCCTGCCAGGTCCATGAGGCGTGTCAGAAGACGAACATTAACCCGGATGGTTTCCTGCTGGGTCTGTGGCTGAGCTCTTTTCTTTGGTCTGGAAGATGGTTTTTTCTCCCCGAGTTCCGGCTTCTGTTTCGGCGGTGGCCCATTCCCCTTCGTTTCTTGGGATGGCTCAACAGCAGGAGCTGCGCCTTTTTCTTCGGGAGGAATCTCTTTGTTTCCCCCTGCGGTGGATTTTTCTGGAAATGTAATAAGTTGAATATCCTTATCGTTGAGTCCGAATGTTAGCCCAATGACATCCGGTTCCAGGATGGTTAAATAGAAGACCTCCACAGATGAGGGGTAGGGGAAGTTCCCACGCCTGATCGTAGCAAGGTCAGGGGTGGAAAAAATGACTTCCCCTGTTTGTGAAAGAACATCCCGCAGGGTTTCTCCGTCCTTTTCCTTCTCGAAAGCTATGGCGATCGCTGATTCATTCATGACAAATTGGTAAAGCGAAGCAGGACCCTTTCTGGAGGCGGCAGCAATAACGGGTGGGGGAAGCTGTTTCCCCGTTTCCTGCAAGGTATCAGCCCGCGCTGGCTCAGGAGGGGGAATCTTTTCGCCTTTTTGCGCTTTCGGGGTTTCTTGCTCGTTCAGGGAGGCTTCGAGAACGGCAATGGCTTCGTCTATTTCGAAAGATTCGCTATTGTCGACATCATCAATCATCCCTTTTAGAATGTCTGAGGCGTTGAGAAGGGCGTCGATTCGTTCAGAGGTAATAGGAAGCTCTCGATCGCGAATTTTCATCAAGAGGTTTTCCATGGCGTGAGAAAGCTTGGCAATTTTCTGGAGCCCGAAAAAACCACTGGCGCCTTTGACGGTGTGAATGGCCCGGAATACCCGGTTAATGAGCTCGTCATCTACATCATCGCCCGCCTTTTCCATGGCGAGTAGGTCGCTTTCGATGTCCGCGAGGTGTTCCCTGGATTCGGAGACGAACTCGCCGAGGATTTCCCTATCTTGATTGTCCATCATATCACTCCTCAAAAAGTTTAAACTGTTTTGCAATATTTTTCAATTCTGCCACGGCGTTAGAAAGCTGCTGGGCTTGCGCCGTCACGTCCTTTGATTGGCCCTTAACGGTCATGATGACTTTGTGGACACCCTGAACACTTGATGATATTTCGTTGGCGCCTACGGAAAGCTCTGAGGTTTGTTTTGCGATTTCATTCAGGCCCAGATTCATCTCATTGATGTTGCCGGCCATCTCCTGTGTCCGCGTGGCAACCTGTTCAATCGCTCCAGCGATCTCGTTAGTCTGGTCCGAAGATTTTTTAATCTGCTTGGAAGATTCCTCTGTGGCAGAGACCTGTTTGTTGACGAGGGAGAGAATGGCGTTGAAGGTCTTACTGATTTCGTTAATGATTCCAACGATGGATTGAATCGACTGGGTTGCTGTGTGGGTTTGGTTCTGGATTCCTTCAATCTTTTCCGTAATATCCTGTGTAGCCAGAGCGGTCTGTTTGGCCAGTTCTTTGACTTCACCTGCGACTACGGCAAAACCTTTCCCTGCCTCACCGGCCGAAGCTGCCTCAATGGTGGCGTTGAGCGCCAGAAGGTTCGTTTGATCCGCGATATCTGTGATGACATTAACAATTTTTCCGATTTCCTTTGCGCTGTTTTCCAGAAGCTGCATGCCATTCGTGGTCTCTTCCGAGGCGGTTTTAGCCTTGCGAACTGTGGCTGCCGCGCTGTTAGAATTCTCGGCGATGTTGTTGAGGGACTGCTCCATCTCCTTCATCGTTATGGCGATTGCGCTAACATTTTTTGACAGATTGTCCGCGCTTTGCGAAATCATGCGGACGTTTTCATTGAGGGTTTCCATGCCTTGAGAGATATTTGCGCTGTTGCTACTTGCCTCCTCGTTGCTGCTCGCAACCGTTGAGGTATTCACGGAGATCTCTTCTACAGCAGAGACAACTGTGTCGATTTGAATGGACGCCTCGTCCGATTCGCCTGACAGGGTTTGTGAGATTCTTTCCATGGTTTGGGATGAGGAATCGAGGTTTTCGGCAGCGGTATTCAGGGTAACAATCTGGTTCAAAAGCGTTTCGGTGAAATTGTTAATAGCCTTGGCCATCCGGCCAATTTCGTCCTCGTAATAGATGGCGAGCCGGCTGCTCAAATCCCCGTTTTCCAGTTTCTTTGAGAAATCGACTACCTCTAAAACGGGGGTCAAGACCACCTTTCTTACCAGAAAAAGGGTAAGCAGGAAAATGACAATCCCCGCAAAGAATGAAGCGATAAGGAAAATTTGCGTATGGATAACCCGCCGTTTGGAGGCCTTTGCGAACATGGAGACAGCCTTGTTTATGGTGGCCAACAGCTTGAGATTGTTGGCGAGCGTCCAGTTGTAGTCGCGGATGAGAGCTTCCGACGGCGTCTCTGCGGCGAGAAGCGTTTCCAACTTCGGGCGGAAGGTTGTCCAGATATTTTTTACTTTCAGGAGCTGCTGTTTTATAGCAGAGTCTTTGCACGGAGGCATTGGGGATGTTTCAATTTCCCTTCTTGTTTTTGGGTCTACGGTTGGGGCAGGGCCGCCGTCAATGAGCGCCTGGAGGCTTGTATCGAACCAACGGACAGCGGTTTTGGCCTCATTGAGGGTGTTGTGTGTAGAGGCGGCTTTTCTTAAAGCCTTAGAAGCAGCGAAACGCGACAAGGCTACGTCCAGAGCCGATTTCGCCATTTTCTGGGCGAGCATGCGCTGGCGTCCCGCGATATTGATGACGAGCCCGTCGGTTCGGGCGCTCCGAGTTTCCACGATGTTTTGCCCTAAAATAGCAATAAAGAGCACAAGGTTGATGCCGACGAGGAGACCAATTTTCCACGATAAAGAGAGAGTTTGCCATTTTCTTTGAGCTTTCAAAACCTTTTTGGGAAACTTCACATTTTTCCTCCTTTTGCTTATTTTCTTTCACTTAGCACGATAGTAATAGGACTGTTTGTGCTGCAAGGTCTCAAAGTCGTCTGAAAGCCCCCGAAGGTTTTCCGCGCTTCCCAGGAAGAAGAATCCCCGGGGATAGAGGGCTTGGTAAAATTTTCTGAAGAGTTCGCGTTTGAAATCATCGCTGAAATAGATTGCCACGTTCCGGCAAAAGATGACATCGAATTTGCCGAGCAGCGTGAAGGAATCCTGAAGGTTGAGCTGCTTGAAGATAACCATCGATTTAATTTCGTCCTTGACCTCGTAAGCCCTGCCGTCCTTTGTGAAATATTTGTGGAGGAGGGATTGATCCATCCCCCTCGATAGGGGTAGTCCCTCATATCGCGCTGCGATGGCGGTAAATAGAGCGGATGGCGATATATCTGTTCCAATGATTTCAAATCGGGAAAGGGGGATGCCGGGGTGTGTTTGGCAGAATTCATGGATCGTCATGGCGATAGAATAGGGCTCCTGGCCCGTGGAGCACCCGGCCGACCAGAAGCGGATCTTTCGTGCTGTGACCGATTCCGTAAGTTTCGGGAGGATGGCTTCTTTCAGGATAACGAAGGGGCTTCGATCCCGGAACCACAAGGTTTCATTGGTTGTCATAGCGTCAATGATTTTGTCGATCCATCCTGTTTTTCGATCCAGCACCTTACAGTAGAATTCTGCATACGTTGAGCAGCCGGAGCTTTTTAGAAGGGGGCGAAGCCGACTTTCCACAAGATAGCTTTTGGCGTCTCCCAGGGTAATCCCTGAGTTTTTTTTGATAAGCTCCCGAAAAAGTTCAAATTCCTCCTTTGTCAAAGATGTGTTGGTATTCATGCAGCACCCGACAGTTCGTTGATACGTTTTGCAATCTCCTCGAGAGGAAGAATTTCATCGGCAAGGCCGTGGTCAACAATGTATTTGGGCATTCCGTAAACGACGCAGCTTGCTTCATCTTGAGCGAGGCAATAGGCGCCTCTGCGTTTCAGGGCTTGAACGCCTTTGAATCCATCAGAACCCATGCCGGTCAGGATAATTGAGAGGATGCGGTTAGGGGGAAAGTGTGTAGCGATAGTGCGGAAGAGGACATCCACGGAAGGACGGCAGCTGTTTTCGGGGGGATTGTCGTTGAGTCCGACGCTGAAGGCGCCGTTTGCCTTTCGAATGACCATATGCCGTCCGCCTGGGGCAATGTAAACTGTACCGTGCTGCAAGGGTTCTCTCTCTTCAGCTTCTTTGACGTTAAGTCGAGCGTGCTTATTGAGGTTCTCAGCAAGCGATTTTGTAAAGACGGGGGGCATGTGCTGGACGATGAGGATGGGGGGAAGTTGTGCAGACAAATCGGGTATGAGTTTACTGAGGGCCTTCGGCCCTCCCGTAGAAACGCCGATGGCGACAAGGTCGATTTTTTCCGGTGGATGTCCCGGGATAGCGGCGGCCTTCGGCTTCGAGGGAACGGTGGCCCGGGTTCCCGCCGCGCGTCCCATCCGTTTCTTTTCGAGGATGACGGTAATATGCTGGCGCAGGGCGTCGGAGAGTTCTTTTCGGGCCTCCTCGGCGGAGGCGGCGTCCGGCTTGACGATGAAATCGAAGGCACCGGCCTCAAGGGCTTTCAGCGTGATGTCGGCGTTTTTCCGGTTGGCGCCAGAGACCATGATGACATCGATCTCGGGGTATTGTGCTTTGATTCTTTTTAGAGCGGTGAGGCCGTCCATAACGGGCATTTCCACGTCTAGTGTAATGATGTCAGGATGGCAGGTGGCGATTTTATCCAAGGCATCTTGCCCGTTTTTTGCAGTTCCGGCGATTTCCACCTCCTCGAAGGTACGGAGGATACTCGAGAGGATGATACGATAGGTGACCATGTCGTCAGTGATGAGAATTCTTGCTTTTTCCTTGGTCATGACTCTTCCTTCGCTTGTGAACACTTAATTATCACTATTATCCCCCACCAAGAGGAGCTGATTAAGGTTCAAGAGGGTGAGAAGCGTGTCCTTTGTCTTGGCGACACCCCGCACGTACTTCAGATCACTGATATCCATGTTTGCCGGAGGGGGTTCAATGTCTCCCTTCTCCGCCGTGACCACGTCGCCGATTTCGTCGATGAGGAGCCCTACAGGGTCATCAGAGGTTTTTATCCCCATTGAGATGGCGAGGTCCGAAAGCTCAGCATTGGTCTTGATAATCATCAGCCGTGATTGTTCCTGAATCTCCCGCTTTCCTAACCCGAGCTTGATCCCCAAATCGATGACGGTGACGACTTGGCCCCGAAGATTGACCAGCCCCCGGATGAATTCGGGCGCCAGCGGGACCTGCGTTATCTCGAAGTGGGGGTTGATTTCCCGGACTGCAGGAATGGGAAGGCCGAGCAGGGTTTCATTCAGATAGAAGGTGGCGAATTGTTCCATGATAGTGCCTCCAAGATTTGTGGGTTTTCGATTTGGTGGTGCGCCGTTCAGGATGTCTCCGTGAAACTGACCTCCACTACGTAGGGCCCCACCTCCGTGGAAAACGGGATGACGATGGTGGGACCGCTTCCGATGTGGGAGATGGAGTGGTTCTTGCCGATGACGACGGTGGGTAGTGCCATCTCGAAGTGGAAGCCGTTGTCGCCCAGTTCCTTTCGCGCCCCGCCGGAAATCATGTTGGTGATTTCCCCCACGGCGTCTTCTACGTCCTTGTTCAGGGCGGTTATCTTCTCACCTAACATATTGGAGACAGCTTTCAGGATGCACGATTCCGAGAAACTCACGGCGAAGGAACCGGTCTGCTCCCCGGCGAGCCCAAGGATACCCGAGACATCCCCGATGGCCTTGTTGTCCTTTTTGACATATGGTGACCCCGGAGATGAGGGAAGCATGCACATAGTTTCAAGGACGGACACAGTGGCGTTGATGAATGGGTTGATGAATGTAGCATTCACTTTTTTTCCCTTCCTTTTCCCTTTATTTCTGGAACCGCTTGACGGTCTCAAGCAGCTTTTCCGACAACTGGGCCAGTTCCTTGGCGGCGCGGGCCGACTCTGTGATCCCTTGGGCGGTCTGCTGACTTACCGTCATGATTCCATCCACGTTCTTAGTGATTTCGCCCACTGCTGCCGATTGCTCCTGCGCTGCCGCTGCAATTCCCGTCACCATCTCCGCTGTATTGCCCGCCTTTGCCACGATTTCCTCAAGGGAGGTGCCTGCCTTGCCTGCCAGTGCTGTGGCTTCCGAAACCTCCTTGAGCGTTTTTTCAATCATTTCTACTGCCTGCCGAATTCCCTCCTGGATCTGGTCGATAGCCTCTCCCACGCTCTCTGTGGATTCCGCTGTCTGCTTCGCCAGTTCTTTGACCTCGCCCGCCACCACGGCAAACCCTTTTCCGGCCTCTCCTGCCGAAGCAGCCTCAATGGTGGCGTTGAGCGCCAGAAGATTGGTCTGATCTGCAATGTCGCTAATCACGTCAATCACCTTGTCAATTTCCCGACTTTTCTCCGCCAGGGTTTTCACAGAATTCGCCACCTTCTGGGTGGTTTCAGCCAGGTTCTGAATCTTTTTCACCGACTCGTCCACCACCTCATTCCCCTGCGTGGCCACGTCTCGAGCCTCCTGAGAATGATCGGCCGCCTCCTGCGCATTCTTGGCAACTTCGGCAATGGTGGCGTTCATTTCCTCTACCGCTGCTGCAACCTGATTGGCCTGGGCTGATTGTTCCTCTGCCCCCGCCGCAATCTCTTCCGACTGGGAGGAGAGCACCTCTGCCGCCGCGGCGACCTGGTTGGCCACCTCCTGAACCTTTCCCGCAACCTCAAGAAGAAGCTGCTGGTTTTCCTCAATGATTCTTTGTCCCCTTTTCTGCTCTGTGATGTCTGCCGCCATGCCCATCGCACCCGTGATTTCCCCATTGAGGTCCCTTAGGGGTGCAACGGTTGCTTGAAGCACTAACTCGCCTATTTTCAGCTCTCGTGTGACGGGTTTGCCCGATTTCATGGCCTGTTGGGCCATTTCCCGGGTTTCAGGGTCCACGGCTTCGCCGAGATCCATTCCGATTTTCGCCTTTGCCTTTGAATGCTCATTCGCGAAGGTAATTTTCAGGTCTTTATCCACGGTCCAGAAGGGCAGCGGAATGCCGTTTTTAATGGATTCTCCCTGCCCGATGACGCCGTTCAGCATTTCTCTTAATGCCTGTGCCATCTGGCCGGTTTCATCTTTACCTTTGACCGTGATTTGCCTGTTGAGTTCACCGGACGCGATGGCCCTTGAATCTTCAAGGATTTGCTTAATGGGGCGGGCGATGTTAAGAGAGGCAAGCAAGGCAATAAGAATAGCGGCAATGAAGATTAAAGCCCCGGTTAGGAAGGTTATTCTACGGATGGCATGGATGGGAGCAAAGGCCTCCGCTTTTGAGATATCGGTGATGAGCGCCCATGGTTTCCCTCCGGTCAGAGACAAGGGAGCATAGGCAGAAATGACCTTTTGCCCCAGGTAGTTTTTTATTCTTTTGATACCCGTTTTTCCGGAAAGGGCTGCACGGGCAGCCAAGGTGTCTACCTTGCCATCTTTGGGGTTTTTCAAGGAAGTTAAGACACTCCTGTTTTTTGGGTCCAGATGGGAATTAGAGCGCATCAGCATATCAGGGCCGACGAGATAGATTTCCTCTGTTTTGCCAAGGTGCACCCCTTTCCATAGAATTGTGTTAATTAACGAGGGGGGGAGGCTGGCAGCCATGGCCCCCATGTAATCGTGGGGGTTGTAAAGCAAGGTGGGCTGGTTGCCATTGACAATGGGGATAATGATGAACATCCTGGGTTTCCCCCCCGCTGGCGGGTAGAGAAACATGTCGGTGATGAAAGGTTTTTTGGTTTTGGAGACGAACAAAAACCCCTTTGCAAGGGGTGAGTTGTTTAGTGAGCTAGACAAAAGATTGGTTCCGAGTTCGCTGTTTTTTGCGTGGGATGCAATGACGTTGCCTTTGTCGTCTATAAACATATAATCATCTAATTTGTATTGTTTTGATATGGCATCCATATTTGCTTGCAATGAGATCGTCAGGGCTTTGTAAACCTCTGATTTCGTTCCATGCCCAAGGTTAAAGGCGCGATCAAATTTTGCAAAGGTGTATCTGAGGCCTCCCGTTTGGGTGAGAGAAGCAAGGTTATTTTCAAGATCTGTGAAGTAAGATTCAAGTTCTCCTTTCTTTACATCCCTTACGGATGAAAACTCGCTAAAGATTCTTTCTGAAAGGGCATCGATACTTTTTCTCATGGTAATGGTTCCAAGAATAAGGGAAGGGACCACAGCTGCTATCAGAAAAAGGATGACCAGCCTTGTTTTTATTGATAGATTTCGCATATCGCCTCCTTTGTGTTAAGGGTTTTTCATTGCTCAGACAGTGTTAATTCTGTCTGCGTCAAAATTCCTGACAAAAGAGTCAAAATAACTTCTCCCCCTTGCAGTTGCTGGCGCGACATTTCCCTTTTAGATGCCTGTTCCTTTTCAATAATTCAAATACCTCCCTCCATTAGAGAAGATATTTGACTCTTTTGTCGCAAAACCTGTGCCATATAAACTCAGCCTCCGGCTTAAAGTGTTTGTCACGGTGGGAAGGTTTGTGTTATAGTTAAGGGAAAAAGGAGAGTCTCATGATCGGTATTTCAAAACTCTATTGCGGCGTGGTGGAGCCTTCGGACCCACTTCGTTACGGGAGGGATTCTTCGAAACTTCCCTCCCATCTCCTTCAGTTTTCGCGTGACAAAAAGCCGGTGGTTGTGTGGAATGTGACCCGGCGGTGTAACCTGAAATGTGTGCACTGTTACTCTCAATCTCAGAACATTGACTATCCGGGTGAATTGACAACCGAGGAGGGCAAGGCCCTGCTCGATGACCTTGCCGATTTTGGCGCTCCCGTTATCCTCTTTTCCGGGGGAGAGCCAACGACTCGCAAGGACCTTTTTGAACTGGCGGACTACGCCCGAAATAAAGGGATGCGCGCGGTGATTTCCACCAACGGCACCCTGATTACCAAGGAAATGGCGAGGAAGCTGAAGGAAATTGGTTTATCCTACGTTGGGGTGAGCTTGGATGGGATGAAGGAAACCAATGATAAGTTCCGGGGTGTAGCGGGTGCCTTCGACGCGGCCTTGCGGGGAATACACAACTGCAAGGAAGAAGGAATAAAGGTAGGGTTGAGATTTACCATGAACCGGAGAAACGCCCAAGATATTCCTGAAATCTTCAAACTCCTGGAGCGGGAAAGAATTCCGCGCATCTGTTTCTACCATCTGGTCTATGCCGGTCGTGGTACAGCACTTGTCAAGGAAGACCTGAGTCACGAGGAGACGCGCAAGGTTGTGGATTTGATTATGGATGAGACGAAGCGGCTCCATGATAAGGGGTTTCCCGCAGAGGTGCTTACGGTAGATAACCACGCTGATGGTCCCTATCTCTACCTCAGGTTGAAAAAGGAAAACCCAAAGCGGGCGGAAGATGTCCTGGAATTGCTGAAGATGAACCAGGGAAACAGCTCTGGCAATGGGATCGGGTGTGTGAGCTGGGATGGCGAGGTCTACGCCGACCAGTTCTGGCGGCACACTTCCTTTGGGAATGTTCGCCAAAGGCCTTTCAGTGAGATATGGACGGATACGTCCAATGAGTTGATGGCTAAATTGAAGGATAAGCGGCCGTATGTTAAGGGCCGATGTGCGAAATGCCAGTGGTTGGATATCTGCGGTGGAAACTTCAGGGTGCGTGCCGAAGCAGTTACGGGAGACCTCTGGGCGCCGGACCCTGCCTGTTACCTGACGGATGAGGAAATTGGGATTAAATAAG
>JALTEW010000022.1 GCA_027073795.1 bacterium
CCATGCCTTTCCTTACAGGTATGACTGGGATGAGACGGAAGAGGCCTTTTTCAGTCATCTTCAGCTCACGAAGGACCTCTTAAACGTTTTTATGAAAAAATTTGATCCTGATCCGCGAAAGCGCCTGGCCCCCGACGCCTTGGAAGAGGAGCTCCGGCGCATCGAGGAGTCGATTGAGGAGTATAACACAGGGCATGCCTTTCTGGATGAGACGAGAAAAATTGTTTATAAGACGGCGCTCTTGATGGTTCGTTTCACCCTGAAAACGAATTTCTTTGTCAAATATAAAAAGGCTCTTTCATTCCGTCTTGATCCTCTTTATATGGAGTATCTTCCTGAGGAGATTAAAACGGATTTGCCGCATGATACGCCATTCAGGATCACCTTTTTCTATCACCGCTATGGTTCGGGGTATCACTTCGGGTTTTCAGACATTGCGAGGGGCGGGTTCCGTACCATTATCGCGAGGACGAAAGATGATTTCGAGGCGGCCATGGAAACCATCTTCAAGGAAGCCATGGTCTTGGCCCATACCCAACAACTAAAAAACAAGGATATTTACCAGGGTGGCTCAAAGCTCGCCGTTGTCATGCGTGCCTTTGATGTTCATGACCGGCAGAGAGAGACAAACCGGTTGTACAACCTTCAGCGAGGGGTTATTAACGCCTTTCTGGATATATTCGTGACAAGGGACGGGAAACCTGTTGATCCAAATGTGGTGGACTATTACGGGGATGATGAGCCCATCGAGGTAGGGCCTGATGAAAACATGCATGACTTTATGATTGAATATTTTGCCCGGCGCGCTAAGGAGCGGGGGTATATCCTTGGGGGCGGTGTCATTTCGAGTAAAAAGATTGGAATCAATCACAAAGAGTATGGTGTTACGTCCCTGGGTGTTTTGAAGTATGTTCAGCGTACCCTGAAGGAACTGAGAATAGATTGTGAAAAGAGCCCCTTTACGGTTAAAATCACCGGTGGAACGAACGGAGACGTAGCTGGCAATGAAATGAAACTGCTGATTGAGCGCTGTCCGCGGGTGAAGATTATATCGATTACCGCTGGTTCCGGTGCAATTTACGACCCCCAAGGGGTGGACAAGGAAGAACTCTCCCGTCTCCTGCTCAAAGACAACATTGATAAGTTTTCCCCGGAGTACCTCCACAAAGGTGGGTTTATCCTTTATTCAAGGGAAAGGAAAAAAGAGGGGTTCGTTGACAGAAATAAGAAGGTTGTAAAAACTGGGGAAGGCATTGATGAACAGTGGGTTACCTCGGATGAGTTTCATTCCGAGTTTGAAAACCTGATTTTTTCTCACACAACAGATATTTTCATCCCCGGAGGCGGGCGCCCCGAAACCATCCATGACGGAAACTGGGAAAAGCTGTTTGACGAGAATGGAAAACCTACCACGAGGGCTATTGTGGAAGGAGCTAATTCTTTTATTTCCCCAAGCGCCCGTGAGAAGATTCAGAGGCGGGGTATTATTATCGTGAAGGATGCCTCTGCGAACAAGTGTGGTGTGATCTGTTCTTCTTACGAAATCATCGGAGGTTTGCTGATGAGCGACAGGGAATTTTTGGAGAACAAACCAGTTTATGTACCCGATGTCTTGAAAATTCTTGAAAAACGGGCGGTGGACGAAGCCAACCTGATTTTTGAGCGATTCCGACAGCTTAAGGGGAAGAAACTCTACACGGAAATCAGCAACGAGATAAGTTATGAGATTAACGATCTCACGAATCAAATCTATCAGTATTTGATTCAACATCCGGACAAGGTAACTCGACCGCCCTATTCAAGAATTTTGTTGTTTCATTTTCCGGAGCTTATTCAGCAAAGGAAGAAGTTTCGTGACCGGGTGAAGTTCCTTCCTCTGAAATATCGGATTGCCATGATTTCCACGGAAATTGCGACACGGGTTGTTTACCATGGGGGATTTGAGGTTCCCTTTGAAACCAAGCTGGAGAGTTATGCCAGAAATCTTGGGAAGCAACTGTGAAAATACGAGCCATGTTTACATTAGCAGTGGGGGTTAAATTACCCTCCCACTTTTGTTATGGAAGATTCACATTGGGGTAGCTTGCATTGGGTCAAAAAAAATGTAATATAGGGAAAATCATTGCAACCCTAACAAAGGAGGGAGGGAGATGAAGCGATTTGCAATCCTTGTCTTGTGTTTGGGAGTATTGTTGGTACCATTAACGGGTTGGGGAGCGGGGTTTCAGGTCTATGTGGAACAGGGTGCCGCGGCCCTTGGGATGGGCGCGGCCTTCGTAGCAAAGGCAGATAATCCTACAGCTATATTCTTCAATCCTGCCGGGATTACGCAGTTGAAGGGAACCCAGATGACGGTGAACTATACAACCGCTCTCCTGGACATGAAGCTTAAGGGGGCACGTAATCCCTTCGCCACGAACCCCAATGAGCCGGCCCACGAGGACATGGAGGATCACTGGGCACAAATCCCCTCCTTTTATATTACCCATCAGGTAAACAAAAAGTGGTTTTTGGGCTTTGGTGTTTTCTCTCCCTATGGAACGATGACGGATTGGAAAAACGACTGGGTAGGTCGTTATAACTCGGATAAAATTGATCTAAAGACCTATAACTTTAATCCCACCATTGCCTATAAAATAAATGATAAACTTTCCATTGCCATAGGTGTGGATTACATGTACTCAGACGTGACAATCGATAAAAGTATCAGCTATTCAGTGGTTGCGGCGGGGGCTGTGAACCCGGCCTTTGGTGCCTATGCTTATCAAAGAAATTTTGATATCGATACGGATATCGACGGCGATGCCGATGGGTGGGGATTCAATATCGGGTTATTATATCAACCCACGAAAAACTGGTCTTTTGGTGTTGCGTACCGCAGTCATATCGACCTTGATTTTGATGGTAATGCGGATTACTTCAGGCACGAGGGGGTTTATCAACTGGATGGGATGATCCACATGGGGGGTGGACCGGCGAATCTTTCACAGATGCTGTTTCCCCATTCAGATATCAGCAGCGATTTACGACTTCCTGACACCCTTGCCTTTGGGATCATGAACCGGAGCATAAAAAATCTGACACTGGAAGTTGATGCCATGTGGACCAAGTGGGATACGTATGATTCCCTTGATATGGAATATGACAATATTCTTGGCCACAAAAATTTTACGGTTAGGAATGAGAAGGATTGGGATAATGTATGGTGCATCCGCGTGGGGGCGGAATATCAGATCAATCCATGCTGGGTGGCGCGTGCCGGATACATTTATGACCAGTCTCCCGCTCCAAACCACACAAGGGGACCTGAACTGGCAGACGCGGACCGGAATGATGTCTCCGTTGGTGTGGGTTACACGACACCCAACAGGAAATTGAGCATTGACGCTGCTTATCTTATTTCCTTTTTCAGTGATGAAAGAAGCTACCTCTCTAATCTGTCTGGGAAATACGATTCAACCGGCCATGTCGTCTCGGTGGCTTTAACATACCGGTTTTAAAGAAGTCTAAAATGAAAGGTCAGAGGGGAACACCTGTTCCCTTCTGACTGTCCAGCTCGCGGTTCCCCTGGGCGCGTATCTTTGGTTTCAAGACGCCTTTCAAAAAGTTAAACGCCTCTTTTTCATCTCGATCCATGAGGATAGTTTCCAGCCGAAGCACCTCGTCGGGTTGTAGGGTGATGATGACAGCCTTCATAAAATAACCCCTCCTTTTGATTAAGAAGTTTTCTACTTACTTTCTTAATCATTTTCCGGGCATCAGGCAAGGTGCAGACGTTTTGAGAAGAAAAACATCTATGCTATAAATAAGGTAACTTTGTAGAGATGAGGAAACGGACATAAAAGAGATTTTTGGTTCCACAATCGGTCTGAAGGCGTCCCAGATTCAGGCCTTGAAACGCCTCTACCGGCGCAGGGTTGATCCAAAGAGATTTATTTCTATGGAGCTTGCGGGCAGAATTCTGAAGATCAGCCGGGATATCAATCGGCAGGTGGGGGTGTTGATTACGCGCCGGGGTGAAGTATCCAGGGTTCTTGTGGGGGATGCCTTTTCCATCATGCTTCCGGACCTGAGCGGATTCCGAATGGGGAAAGGGAATCTGAAGGGTCTCCGTTTTATCCATACCCATCTGAGAGGTGAACCTATCGATCGTGAGGACGTAACAGATTTGCGGATGTTGCGTTTCGATTTGATAGGCGTTTTGAAGGCGAATAAAGAGGGAAATCCGGGGGTACTCGA
>JALTEW010000023.1 GCA_027073795.1 bacterium
CATTGGCACCCCGCCAGGCTGGGGCAAGGCTTCAAAAATCGTGACACCATGTCCACCTCTTTTAGCCAAAAAATAAGCCGCCGCTAAACCTGCTGGTCCGGAACCGATAATTGCAACTCGCTTCCCTGTTTTTCCTCTCGGTGGTTTTTCATCGATAACATCCGCATATTCCGCAACGAAACGTTTAATGGCCCTGATAGAAACCGGCTCATCCAGATCACCGCGACGGCAAGATTCTTCACATGGATGCGTACAAACCGTTCCACAAAGTAGTGGGAATGGAAGTTTTTCCTTGATTACCTTGAGCGCTTTACCATATTCTCCCCTTGACGCGTAATAAACATATCGGGGAATATCGATATGAAGGGGGCAGGCATCAACACAGGGAACGATCTCTTTTTTCTCATCCTTGCTTGTCAAGGATTTAAATTTTTGACGCAAATCCGTCATCGCTCCTGTAGGGCAAATCTCAACACAGCCCAGGCAAAAACGGCAACCGGAACCCTCAAAAGTTTCAGATCTCGTGCCTACAGCAATTTTACCTTCTTGGCATACATACCCCAGCGCATGAATCCCCCGGATATCCTGGCAGACGCGGACACACCTAAGACACCCCACACACAAAGCGGCATCAAATTCAAAAAGAGGATTACCCTCCATAGGCTTCAGCTCGTACGGATTATAGGGAATGGTAATCCCTTGAATACCAATATGGTCAGTAATCTCCAACAACTCACAATCAGGGTACGTTGGACACGCCACACACCGCTTTGGAACATTGACACTGCGGACACAAACGCCAAAGGGGGAACAACGGGGATCACGATCGCATGTAAGGCATATATTAGGATGATTATAATCTCTCAGAATTTTTGTAAGGTTTTTTTGTCTTTCCTTTCGGATCTCATCATCGTTTGTGGTAACAACAAGTCCCTCTTCCACTTCTGTTTCACACGCCCGGACTAAGCCTTTCTCTCCGTTTATTCTCACAAGGCATAAATCACAGTGCCTCACACATGACGCATCTTTATCTCCTTTGACAATTTGCCCCGCTTGATACACAAAATCTTCCGTTTTTACGTCATCTATTGGAGAAAGTAGTGAATGGGAACAGAGGGAAGGTATATATATATTTGCTTGATTCGCAGCATCTAAAATCGATGTGCCATTCCGCGCGGAAACTTTTCTCCCGTCAATTACAATATTCACCGTTCCCATCCACTGTATCCCTTAAGGTTCAAACGAGCATTCTGATCACGAATATATTTTCTTTTGCGTTTATAGCTTCATTCATCAACACTGATTCCAATAACAGGATGCTTTTGTTCCACAATACTCACGGCGTGCTCCGGACAAATTGCCTGGCACAGGCCACACCCAATGCAATAGCGTGAATCTATCACAATGCGCAAAGGATTCTCTTCGAGAGTTCTTGCCTTGCATATATTGTTTGCACAGCGGCCACACCTGGTGCACAATCTGTCATCGACAGTAGCAATAAAATCTTCTTGTCTCCAATCCACCTGCTCTACAGGCACAATATATTTAACCCCTTTCCCTATAATCTCTTCGATGGAGTTATACCCCTGTCGATCCATATAAGTTTCCAAAAACTCAAGAGATTCCTTTATAATATCTGTCCCTTTCCATAGGATCCCTGATGAAAATTCACATACGCGTGCACCTAACATCATGGCCTCTACAACATGCTCCGGTTCCACCAGGCCACCAATCCCTGCCAACTCGATTTCTGGAACGAACAAAGAAATGGTTCCGAGGTTACGGTAAAGCAGGAAACGGTCCCATGGCCCCAATGCGGCACAAATTGGATTGGTGGTCATGCCAGGCCATTTCCCCTGCCCGTTTTTATAAATGTCAGGAGGTGATACCGTAATGGGCGCATTTATCCCTGAGATGAATTTTGCACCCGCATTCCTAATCCCTTCCGCAAAACCAATAATACGGGGAAATCCTGTTTCAGGGGTAAGTTTTACACCCACAGGAATGCTACATTCTTCAACAACTGCCTTGACTACAGGAAGAAGGAGTTGCAGGGAATCACCTAAAAGAGACCCTGCAGCTTCGCTCATTTCACCTGTAGAATACTCTTGAACAGCCTTTGCTTCAGATGCCGGCAAGGGGCAGGAAACATTCATTTCAATGATATCTGCGCCAGCTTCTTCTGCACTTTTACAATGTTCAGCCCACCCGTCAGGATCCGCTCCGGGTCCGATCATGTTTGCAATAACAGCTACATCATCCGGCAAATTCTCTTTTAAATTTTCAATCATATTTAACCCCGCATTAAGCCGGCACATGATCCGTCGCGCCTCAGTAGCCACAAGGAGACCTTCCATCATAAAGGGTTCTCTTGATCTAATCCCTTGAAATTTCCATCCTGGAGGCGCATCTTTTGGATGTTCTTCTTCCGGGCAAATAAAGGGGGTATGAACAAAGCCTACACCAAGATCTGAATAGGCTTTAAGTTGTTCCGTTTCCTTCTCCGTACCACTCAGCCCTTCATTCAAAACAGCATGAGAGGCCACCCCAATCGGACTTCTAAGTTTTTTCCCTACAAAAGCCACACTTAAATCAGCCATAAAACTCCCTCCCTCATATCATAGATTTTTAAGATAGCTATTCTATTTTGCCCCCCTAAGCTTTTCTGTTTCTTTCTTGTTTACCTCAAATGTATCTGGATTAATTACGACTCCATAGTCTTTTTCAGCGCTTTCAATGGATACCAACTCATTGACCACATCATTCAAAACCGCTTCTACCTCTCGCTCATAAGGATTCCCAACACCACAGCCCCCTTGCGCGTAATCCACCACCTTGTCTCCATTATGTAACTGATAGATTCCCGTTCTCCTGGTGTCTTCTTCTGTTTCCCAATGGCCATCTTTCATCAATAGTCTCTTGGAATTCTTTTTTGGGGTATAGCCCCCTTCAATGGCTGGTTTAACTTCATATTCGTAAGGATCGGCTCCATAGGCAATATTGACAGGTTCAGGATCGGCATCCGCCACCCAAACATTGTGGACACCACAACCTCCACGCCATCTGCCAGGCGCCCCAGAATCCTGAGCCAGTTCCCATCTTTCCCAAATTATCGGATAAACACTCTCGGCCACCTCAATCTCGGGATACCATAATGTTCCACTGCAGATCTGTGGGGCGCCGGTATGCCACCCATCCGTACCCCATATTGCACCGCAGCCACACGCACAACCGTTAAAATCAGGAGCGCCATATCCCCTATTTCTCCTGGGATCCATACCACTGAATACCCAGTAGGGGATGTGCCCCCACCCAGATGGTGTTTCCTTCGGCAGCCCCTGTGCCAAACAGGTTTCAACAACATCAATGATTTGGGCAGCAACAAAGTTTGTGTCATTCCCCTGGGTGGCCGGAAGGGTTGCGTGTACAATTGTGCCTGGTTTGGTTAATAAAGTAAGCATATTGAAACACCCACTGTTGCGATACTCTCGTTTGATTTCCTTTCCCAGGGATACCAGCAAAGCAAGATAAACACTGCTATAGGTATTAGCTATAGTGCTGTTAACATACTCTTTAACTTGGGGGCCACATTTTGTGAAATCCAATTTAATATCACTGCCTTCAACCGTCATATCACACTGTATGATGGAAGCATCGTTATATCGTCCGGGAAATAACGGTTTCACCTCTCCATGATACGTACCATCTGGAATCTTCGATACCTCTTCCCGCATCATGGCCTCAGAATATTTAAAAACGTCATCGATATAGTTTTCCACCGCCTGCTTACCCCATAAAT
The DNA here is from genome assembly GCA_027073795.1 of bacterium. Classification (GTDB taxonomy): domain Bacteria; phylum Desulfobacterota; class S145-22; order S145-22; family S145-22; genus S145-22. The sequence goes on from JALTEW010000023.1 coordinate 3,800, forward strand.
CCACCAACTCTTTCAGCCGTCTACTGCCCACCACTGTTGCCGCCACCATACAATGCAAATCACTGCGCTGCATCTCCTCCAAACGGACATTCCTTAAAATTAAATCCCAAACATCTTTCCTTTCCACACCCTTTTCAACGATCCTTACCGGAGGAATCCTCAGCCCTTCTCCCCAAATGTCCATAGCGTTAGGGTTATACCCCCCCGGAACACCTCCACCCGTATCAGCCTGATGCGCCTTTACTGCGATAGTAAACATATGTTCTTCATTATAAAAAACAGGAGCGACGATACACCAGTCGGCAAGTTGATTCCCTCCTGCCAGTGTATATGGATCGTTACAAAGGAAAATATCACCCTCGTGAATATCTTCTTTGAAGTATTCCTTCACAGCCCTGACCGCGAACGGAGTT
>JALTEW010000024.1 GCA_027073795.1 bacterium
GCCTTGTCCAACATACGCTGTCATTGCACCAAGTTATTCCCCGACCTAAACCTGGCGGAAGGAGAAAACTTCGCAACGGGCTCGGATCCCAAGGCGCAATCCTTCCCTTCCACCATTTTGGCCCCTTTTCCATCCTTGAATCAATCCCTACTCGCTGTAGATTTAAACATACAAGTCCATTTTCACCTGTGTCCCATGAATCTTTAATTTCCTTCCTACAATGCCCACAGCGCAAATACCACAAGGGGAAAAATTATTTGAAATCTATCTCTTTATGGGGTATAATTCTAAATTTATAGGAGAGTCTACTTGAAAAAGTTCCTTTTTATCTTTTTAGGTGCAGTTTTTGGAATTATCCTCGCCGTCGGCCTGTTTATCGGGGGGGTCTTCTTTTATTTTTCCATAGGGCTTCCCAATGTCAGGTCGCTGGCGGACTACCGCCCCAAGACGATATCCTATATTTACGACAGACATGGTGAGGTAGTCGCGGAATTCTTTGATGAACGCAGGATTGTTGTTTCCCTCGACAAGATTCCCAAGGATCTTGTTCATGCCTTTATCGCGGCGGAGGATTCGCATTTCTATCAGCACGAGGGGATTGACTATCAGGGAATACTTCGTGCCATGTTCAAAAATATCGAGGCGCGGAAAATTGTCCAGGGGGGGAGCACGATTACGCAACAGGTGGCGCGTTCCATGCTTCTTTCCAGGCGCCGGACCTGGGCGCGTAAAATCAAGGAAGCTATTCTTGCTTACAGGATTGAGCATTATCTTACCAAAGACGAGATTTTGACCTTGTATCTGAATCAGATGTATCTTGGAAACGGGGCGTACGGGGTGGAGGCGGCGGCTCAGAACTATTTTGGCAAGCATGTGTGGGAGCTGACGCTGGGTGAATGTGCTGTCCTCGCCGGGTTACCAAGGGCGCCGGCCCTTTATTCCCCGGTGCGGCACCCCCAACGGGCGCGGGAAAGAAGGGCTTATGTGCTGAAACGTCTTTATGAAGACCATTACATTACCAGGCAGCAGATGGAGGATGCCCTCGCGGAGCCGATTCACACCGTAAGAACCGTCAATCCGTTTTTTGTAAAGGCTCCCTATTATTCTGAATATGTTCGCCAGTATGTCATCTCAAAGTTCGGAAGGGAGAAACTTTATGGAGGAGGGCTGAAAATATATACCTACCTTGATATGTCTCTCCAGAAATCGGCACGAAAGGCGATCGAAGCGGGCCTCCGGGCGTTGGACAAACGCCAGGGTTACCGCGGCCCCATGGGGCATGTGGAGCTGCCGTTAGGTAAGCCTGATTGTTTAACGCTCAGGGATGACGCGTCCAAAACCGTTTCTCATCATGTGGGGGATATTTGCAAAGGGGTTGTTGTTCAGGCAGACAAGATGGGGGGGATTTTTCATCTTTGCATCGATGGAACCCCGGGAATCATCCGTCCTGCTGGCTACAAATGGGCGCTTAGGAAACCGGTTTTTTCCAATAAGAAAACAAAACATGAACCCCAGGATCTTTTCGAGGTTCTCAGACCGGGGGATATTGTTGAAGTAAAACTCCTTTCACAGAGTGATAAGGGCTGGCTTTGCTCTCTCGAAGAGGAACCTATGGCCCAGTCTGCCCTGATGAGCATGGATGTGAAAACAGGGGAGGTCTTGGCGATGGTCGGGGGGTACAGGTTTGGGGAAAACCAGTTTAACCGTGCGCTTCAGTCCAAAAGGCAACCGGGCTCCGCATTCAAACCGATCATCTATGCGGCAGCCCTAGACAAGGGGCTGACGGCTGCCTCCATTATTCTGGATTCTCCGATTATTTTCAGACAGTTTGCTCAAAAGACATGGAAACCCGAAAACTACGAGGAGCATTTCTACGGTCCTACCACCCTCCGTGAGGGACTTGTCCATTCCAGAAACGTTGTAACTGTTAAGGTTTTGCAAACCATCGGAATTTCGTATGCCATCAAGTATGCCCAAAAACTGGGTATAAGGTCTAAACTGAATCCTAACCTTTCCCTGGCTTTGGGTTCTTCCGGGCTATCACTGAAGGAACTGACCTCGGCTTACGGGGTTTTTGCCCGGGGGGGATGGACATTCCACCCTCTTTTCATCGAAAAGATAGAGGATCGGGATGGAAACCTTCTCGAGACGAATCCACCTGAAACCAATGTCCCGTTGAGTGGTGATGAATCTGAAGAGTCGTCCTTGAAAAAGTCGGATGTTGATAATCCGGAATCACCCGGTTTTACGCCGGAACACGTGGTCAGCGAACAGACGTCCTATATTTTGACAAATATTCTTGAAGATGTGGTCCGAAGAGGCACCGGGTGGCGTGCCAGGGCATTGAAGAGACCGTGTGCAGGAAAAACAGGAACGACGAGTAACTTTCGTGATGCCTGGTTTATGGGATATACCCCCCAAATTCTGACGGGAGTTTGGGTAGGGTTCGATAATGAATACTCCCTCGGCAGACACGAAACAGGATCGCGTGCGGCATGCCCCATCTGGACCATGTATATGCAAGATGCCTTGAAAGGGCTTCCTGCCAAGGAATTCGAGGTGCCTTCTGGGATCGTTTATGTGAGTGTGGATCCCAAAACCGGCTTGCTGGCTCGCCCCGGGACACCCCATGCCTATCTCGAATGTTTCAAGGAAGGCACAGAGCCTAAGGAGTACGCCGAAGGGGAAAAGAAGTCAAATCCTATCGACTTTTTCCAGATGGACCAGTAGGCTTTCTCGCCGTGTACAAGGTGGCGATACCACCTGTGAGGGATTGCCTGCTAACGTTGGAAAATTGGCATTTGCTGATAACTCCTGCAAATTCAGCGGGGTCTGGAAATGTCTTGACAGATTCAGGAAGGTATTGGTAGGCGGAGCGTTTGGAGAAGATGCCACCGATAACGGGAAGGACCTTCTCAAAATAGAGGGTATACACATGCCGAAAGGCCTTGTTCCGTGGCAGAGAAAACTCGAGAATGGTGAGAATGCCCCCTGGTTTCAGGATTCTGTATATTTCACTAAGGGCGTTTTCTCTTTTTGTAAAGTTCCGTATTCCAAATCCAATCATAACTCCCTCAAAGGAGGATGTTTTGAAAGGGAGGAAAGACCCGTCAGCGGCAACGATTTTAATGCGGCTTTTTATAGACCTCTTTACGCTAAGACGCCTTAACATCTCGAGTGAAAAGTCCGTTGCAATGATGTTGACATGTGGAACAGCCTTTTCAAATGCCAAGCCCAGATCTCCTGTCCCGGCGGCAAGGTCGAGAACAGATGCCTGGGGAGAACTGCTTTTTTTCATGAGTGCAATACACCTTTTACGCCAGTATATATCTATGCCAAAGCTTAAAAGCCTGTTCAGAAAGTCATAACGGTTTGCGATGGCACTGAACATAGACTGAATGGACTTTGCTTTCTGAATGGGGTCGTTACCCTGTGAACTTAAAGGGTTTTTATCGGATATCATAGCCTTGTTTTTACCTCATTGGTCCTTAAATGCAAAGGGATAATATTGACGAATAAAATAAAACATAGTATTGAATCAGTAGCAGCTGAAAATAAATAATTTTTTTAAGAAAGGAGGAAGAAAATTATGAAAATGGCGATTGTAGGAGCAGGAGCTTTGGGAGGAACCTTTGGGGCTCTTCTGACGCGGGCCGGGATTGATGTCACACTGATAGAAATCGATAAAAATCGAGTCGAAGCGATCCAAAAAAATGGTCTTGTCATGCACATGCCGGATGGATCTGTTATTAATGTTCCCGTTAAGATTACGGATGATCCCGCTTCTGTGGGTGTTATGGATCTTGTTCAGATTTCTGTCAAGGGATATCACACGGAATCGGCAGTGAAAATGGCAGCGCCCATGATAGGTCCCCAGACCTATGTCATGTCAGTTCAGAACGGCCTGGGAAACCTTGATGCTATAGTCAGACATGTTTCGCCAGAAAGGGTAGTAGGTGGTGTCACGGCACACAGCGCCATGGCTATGGGCCTGAATGAAATTAAGTACAACGGAGGTGTGGGGGGAGTTAGAATTGGCCGATACGATGGCAAGGAAGATCCAAAACTGAATGAGATAGTCAAGACGCTCAATGATGCGGGTTTTGAGACGGAAGTGATTGTCGGGAATATTCTGAATGCTATCTGGCGGAAACTTTTGGCAAATGTGGCCTGTAACTGTGTGGCGGCCATTACGGG
>JALTEW010000025.1 GCA_027073795.1 bacterium
GTCCGAGATGATTTTTACCCGTGAGATATCCATGACCACCATCAGAACGGTTGGAGGCATGGTATAGACCCTGTCGCCTGGGTCCACCAGACGCCTAGTTATAATACCGTTGAAGGGCGCCCGTATCTTGGTATCTTTGAGGTTTGTCAGGGCAATTTCCAGCGCCACGTTTGCCCTTGAAACACGGGCTTCTGCCAGGTCCCGCATGATCCGGGCCTTCCTCCTTGCAGCATCCATGTGGTCCCACTTCTGCTTTGAAATAACCTTTTTTTCGTAGAGCTTTTTGTAACGTTTCCAGTCCTTCTGGATGCTCTCTAATGTGATTTCTGCTTCCCTGAAGGTTAGTTCTGCGGCCTTCAGGGCAGCCCTTGCGTTTTCGACAGCAAGTCTGTAGTCAACCGGGTCTAACTCGGCGAGAAGATCCCCCTGACGGATTCTTGAACCTTCATCCACGTAGATGCGGGTGATTTTCCCGGGTATCTTGGATTTGACAAAGACAACCTGATTCGGTTTCGCCGTCCCGACCAACGAAATGGTAACCCAGAAATCTCTCGAGTGAAGGGTTGTTACCCTGACTGGAACGGGTTTTTCACCTGTTTTTTTCTCAGCCGCTTTTTCTTTGTTCCGGCAACCCGTAGAGATGAAGAATACAATAATCAGGAGCCATAAAGAGAGCTTTTTCACAACATATCCTCCGTAATGGATTGACCAACCGCCTTTTCCAGACCTGCTAGGGCGTTCAAACAGTCTATCTTGGCTAAAGTCAGATTAACCTCCGTTCTCAAGAGAAGCATCTGAGCGTCAATGACGTCGGTTGAGGTAGCCACCTGTTCCTGGTAACGGAGGGTGTTGATACGCATATTCTCCTTTGCCTGCTCTACGGCGTCTCTAATGGTTTGAATTCGCCTGTAAGATTCCCTGACATTCAGATAGGCCGTTTTAACCTCTTGAAGAATGAGTTGCTTTAATTGGCTTTCCATAAGGATTGCCTGTTCAAGCCTAGCCCTCTGTGCATTTACCTCCCATTTCCGCTTGTTCCACTCAAAAACAGACCAGTTGGCTGTAAACAGAACACTCGCGGAGTCTTCCTCCAGGGATTCATCGCTGAGGTCCCTGTAATTCACACTCAGGGTGACATGTGGATAATAGCGACTCTTGGCGAGACGAATTGCTGACCTTGCCTGTTTTACCCTTGTAACGGCAACCTTTAAATCGGGGCGGGAGGACAGGGCGATTTTCTGATAGAAAGAGAGAGGTTTTCGAAGGGATTGAACGTGAAAGTCTGTTTCAGCACGAACAGGTTTGTTGATGTCCCGATTAAGAAGAAGATTCAGGACGGACTGGGCGATCTTGCGGGAGTTTTTTGCCTTAATTACGTTCAGGCGCGCGTTGGAAAGGGTTACCTTTGTTTGGAGATAATCATTGAGGGGGATGATGTTTTCATCCAAAAAGGCCTTGGCGGCTTTCAAGTGTTCCGTGAGTTGCTCCACGAATTTAACCATCAGGAAGTGAATCTTTTGGGCCTTGATTAGGTTGAAATAGGCGGTTTTTATAGCTTTGATAAGGGCCTGTCTGCTGTTCTCGTAAGTATTTTTCTCGCTTTTCTCTTGAAGCTTAGAGAGGGTGTAGTGCTCCGTTAGGGCGCCCCCCGTAAAGAGGGGTTGGATGATGCTCGTGGTTAGGATACCGGAATTTCGGGCGGCTCTACTGACGATCGTGTGAGGGGAAACAAGGGGACCTAAGGGGGTGTGGATTGTTATTTCTGGGATGTCGATGGTGACAGGATTATCAATCCATCGATAGGTTCCCTGAACCTGGAGTTTTGGGAAAAAGTCCGCACGAGCGGCCCTGGCCATATATTTCGCGTTTTCTACGGAAAGACGCGCCGCCCGCAACTTCAGGTTTTGCTTCAGTCCGATTTTGATACACTCCTGAAGGGTAAGGACAGGTGATTTACCTCCGGAAATAGCGGGGGATGTCAGTATCAAAAGACTCAAAACGGTTACAAAAAGGGAAATGGCTCCTTTCCTCATTTTTCAACTCCACGCATGAAGAGTTCATAGATTATCAGGGCCTTGGTTGTCAGGGCCCATCTTGGCCTTTCCGTAAGCCATTTAAAGAAAAAGGTATTACAGATTCCTCCCCAGGCCTCGGCAAGGTCTTCCGCATCATGTTCCCTGAAGACACCTTTCTGAATTCCTTCATTGAAGAGGGTCTTCAGGGTTCCCAGGTAGCGTTGATATCGTATGGAAACTTCCTTACCAAGATCCTTTGCAAGAAACCAGGGGAACCTGTTCTGGTCTCGCAGAAAGATGATAAAAAAATCCCTGTTTTTTTCGATAAAGACGGATTGGACCTGTAGCATGGTTTTAAGGCGTTTTTTCACGTCTTCAATGTTCTGTGTCTTTTCTAAAACCTCCTGGCGCATCTCGTCCATTCGAGAGGTAATGATCTTTGAATAAAGGGATTCCTTACTACTGAAGAAATTATAGATGGTTCCTACGGCCAGTTCCGATTCAATGGCGATTTCCTGGATGGTGGCAGCCTGAAAGCCTTTTTTAGCGAAAACCCTTTCCGCTACTCTCAGGATTTGTCGCTCACGATGTGCCCGTTCACGCTCTTTTCGACGGAGTGTAACGTGATTGTTCCCCTTTTCTGTATGTTTATTCATTTTATGAACCACAATTCATAGTCTAATTCCTTGTTTAAAAATGTCAAGAAGATTTTTTAAGAAATTTAATTTTACGAGTATTTAAGTCTAATTAGCAGGATACGTGTCATATTTAGAAATTACATCATCTTTTACTGCAAAGTTTGTCTTGACATGAAACAGGGTTAGGCCTAAAAATAACATTGTTAGAAAGGAGACATTTTGGATTGGGATCAATTTAAGGGCACGGACCATCAGGCCCCGGAAGGCTTTAAACAGGTGGGAGATGCCTATCAGCAGTTAAAGCAGAAGGTTAAAGGAAAACTGCCTGGGGGGTGGATTATCTTGGCCATCCTGATTGTCATCTGGGTTGCCAGTGGGATCTATATTGTCAGCCCGGATGAAACCGGTGTGGTCAAGCGGTTTGGTAAATATGTCTACATGACCAAGCCAGGGCCCCATTTTCATATTCCCTATCCTGTGGAAACCGTTCTAAAACCTAAGGTCACGGAAATTAAGCGTATCGAGATCGGGTTCAGAACCATTGACCCCGGCCCGCCTGCCAGGTACCGAGGGGTGCCCAAAGAGTCCCTGATGTTGACCGGAGACGAAAATATTGTGGATATGGACCTCATCGTACAATACAAGGTCAAAGACCCTGTCAACTACCTTTTCAATGTGTACAATATCCCCAAGACGGTTAAGGATGCGGCGGAGGCTTCTATTCGTGAGGTTGTTGGCAAGAATAACATCGATGAGATCCTGACGACCGGGAAATATCAGGTGCAACAGGATACGAAAAAGCTTCTCCAGGGTATTCTGAATAGGTACAAGGCGGGAATTATGGTGGTGGCGGTCCAGTTGCAGGACGTCCACCCGCCAGAGCAAGTGATGCAGGCCTTCAAGGATGTGGCGAGTGCCAAAGAAGATAAAATAAAATATATTAATGAGGCCCAGGGATACCAGAATGACATTATACCGAAGGCAAAGGGGCAGGCAGAAAAGATCTTGAATGAAGCCCAAGCCTATTTGAAGTCCAAGGTAGCTGAGGCTCAGGGAGACACCAGCCGTTTCCTACAGGTTTACAAGGAGTACAAATCGGCAAAGGATATCACAAGAAAGCGCCTTTATATTGAGACAATGGAAGAGGTCCTGGCGCAAACGAAGAAGATTGTAGTGGATCCGAAGGTGGGACAAAGGATCTTACCTTATTTACCCCTGGATCAGATAACCAACAGGGAAACACAGAAAAAACCATAGGATAAAGCTGTCTTGAGAAATCGTGTTGTTATTATCATTGTCATCGTTCTAATAGCCCTTTTCGGGATTAATCAGGCCTTTTTCGTTGTGGATCAGACACAACAGGCCGTTGTTCTTCAGCTTGGAAAGCCGGTCAGGGTTTTACGGGAACCCGGACTCTATATGAAGGTACCCTTCCTTCAGAATGTCATTGCCTTTGAAAAACGTATCCTTGAATATGACGCAGCGCCCGCTGAGATTCTGTCCTCGGACAAAAAGAAC
>JALTEW010000026.1:0-2492 GCA_027073795.1 bacterium
GAGATAATCGAGTGCAAACAAAGCACGCTGAAATCCTTGATTTCCTTGAAGCGAAAGCCAAAGAGTTTGTCAAGTCAGAGGTAGAACGTGGTCTCAAGTCCAGAGATGAGCTGGAAGCAAATGCGATCATTGAAGACATCACGACAAATCTATCCGATTATGGTTGGCTGGATGAGGAGCTGAAACCACTCGAAGAGATGGTTATCAACATTGAAACTGGTGGTGGAGATGAAACAATCGATCAATCAATCATCGAAAGACTAAGCACCGTTCGGGACGTACTACAGTCCGAAGACTTCACACTGTTCGACCTTAAAAAGCTTGATCGGTCAATCAGGAAAATTGAAGAGGTGGAAAGTTCACTCCAGAACAATGATCTCTATCAGGAAGTAGTATCACTTTATGAGCAAGCGATTAACAGTAGAGAGGCAGAGGTTACAACAGATAGCGTTAATGCCGGCAGTCTGTTTGAACAAGATGGTGATGTTACTGGTGTGGTCGCTATGGATGGAGTTAAAAACAAAGTGCGAGAATTCAACACTTACCCTGCATGGAAACGTGCCGTAAAAAAGCTTGACCCAAAAGCAGAATTTACAGGGGATAAAGATATTGATGGTGCATTTAAAAAAGGGAAATTTGATGCAGAATGGGATGGTGATGTAGGGCAGATTGTCGCACTGGATTCTATCACTTTGGATGCTCTTATCCCTATTGAAGAACTGGAAAAGGTAGAAGATGTAAAACCTACAAAAAAACAGATCGAGTCTGGCAACTACAAGAAGCCTAAAGTAAAAGTGGCAGGCATGACCATCTCTATTGAAAACCAAAAAGGAAGTACACGCAAAGGTACGGATAGTGATGGCAAGGACTGGAAAGTAACAATGAAAGACCACTATGGCTACATTCTGGGAACGGTGGGGGCAGATGGTGAGCATATTGACGTGTTCTTAAATAGTGACGCAAGCCGTGATGACCTGCAAAAGAGAGATGTTTTTGTGATTTCTCAAAACGATATGAAGACGGGTGAATTTGATGAGCATAAGGTGATTATTGGAGCCAAAAACATGAGAGAAGCCAAGGAAGTTTACCACCGGAATTACAGCAAGGACTTTACCGGGTATGGAAGTGCCAAACGTATGTCAATCGAGGACTTCAAAAAATGGGCGGCAGATTTAACAGATAAGCAAAAGGCAAAATGATGTCTATCCGATCATTACATGAAAATCTAAAATCAGCCATCGCCAAAAGTATGCCAAACAAGCACCCAAAAATAGGGGATAATGAGGTATTGGCTAAGAATGTCTTTGAGCCGTACAACATGAGGGCAATATCAAAATCTAAGCTTGAAAAAGTTGGTCACAATGAAGAGCTTGGGGATATGTATCTCTTTAGTGTGAAAGAGGGAAGATTTGACAATCTGTATTTGTACTCCGATAAACTAAAAGCCTATGGAAAAGCCGGAGAAGTACTGGTTAAAGATAGGATTATAGGGATGATTGAAACGGGGCTGCCGCCTTCTTTTGTGGAGAACATGAGAGAGGGGCTTGAACACGAAGATCAGGTAGAACTCTATGTCCCAAAAGAGATCACAAAAATAGTCAAAGGCGTAGCTGCTAAATACAACAAGACAGACAATGTGCAGTTTGAATTTTCAAAAGACGGGGTTCATATTTTCGCGGAAAAAGATGCGTCAATGTTTAATCTTTTCTACCCTGCCGAAATAGATAGGCTATTGGTGGGAAAATCTATTGATCAAGAAGACGCAAAGAGCATGAAAGCTGGCGTATGGGAACTCATGGATAGTAGGCTCTATGATTATACAAATCACGGAATAAAACTGTCAACATCAGGTTATTTAAAAAAAATAGGCTTCCCAAGTAGATATGTAGAACTCTCCGGTGCCAACATAAAAGAGGCATCAAAATTTGTATCCAAGGCAGTTGACAAGAATAACCCAAAAACTGACTTAAATTATCTCATGATTGAAGTTGAAGGGGGCAAAGGAAAGTTTGTGGGGACGGATACAAGACGGTTAAGTGTTTCAAGTGAGTTCCCTTTTCCTGGAGAAGACGGCAAATACTTTATTCATGGGTCAAGACTATCCGATAACCCGATCAGTATAAAAGTAGCCAAAGATGCCGCTCAAATAGAGTATAGCGATCACATAATGACAGAAGAGGACCGCTATACTCCAAGGTTTCCAGAATATCAGCGTATCATCCCTACCCAGATGCCACACAGTGTAGAACTTGAAGCTAAAGAGCTGAAAGGGATTCGGGGCGATATTTGCATAGCCGCCAAAGATAATAAACTTTACTGGGGCGAGGTATCCTATGAAACATGGGAAGAACCAGTCTATACGGATATGAAAAAAGTCAAGGTGAAAAGTGTTTCTGGTGGTGATGTTTATTTTGTGATTGATGCCAAATACATAAAAGACGCTATGGAAAATTCCAAAACAGTAACCATAAACATCAAAGACAAAAGAAGCC
>JALTEW010000026.1:2592-4154 GCA_027073795.1 bacterium
ATGAAAAAAGTCAAGGTGAAAAGTGTTTCTGGTGGTGATGTTTATTTTGTGATTGATGCCAAATACATAAAAGACGCTATGGAAAATTCCAAAACAGTAACCATAAACATCAAAGACAAAAGAAGCCCTATCACAGTTGATGGAGATCACGGAATGACGGTGATTATGCCCATAGTCGTACAGACTAAAGAAGAAAAACGCGAAGCACAAATGAGAAAACAGGATAGGCAATATGAAGCTAATGTTGCCAAAGCAAAAAGAGAAGAGGCAGAGGCAAAGAAAGAAGCCGAAGCACTCGAAAGACAAAAAGAAGAGGATGGCATAGCGCACGACTTTTTGATGTCTATGAAACCAATGGAGGCGGGAAGAGCGAGAAAAACACTATCTAAGCTTATTCGGTACGATGGTGAGGTCATGGAGAAAAAAGACTTCATTGCCAAGCTTCACGACAAGGGATATTCTCCGGAGTATTCGGAGTGGAGAGAGTATAGCAGAAAGCTTGACCGGAACGTAGACAAAAAGGGTTGGTCCATGGTCCAAAAAGACAATAGCACGGGAGCAGTGTCAGGTGCCTACGATATAACAGCCACAGAATCAAAATTCGCACAATTCCTACAGAACAACCAATAGGCTATCTTGAAAAAAAGTCCTTTTGCTCTGCTAAAATAAGAGTAATACAAAAAGGACTTTTTCTATGCAAAAAATAGCAGAACTACACACTATACTTACCGGACTCTTGTCAGCATCAACAAGCGACCTCCAAAAAATACTTGACGGGGATAAATCATACGACGACCTTACGATTGGAGAGAAGCAGAACGCGTCCAAAAGAAAAAAAGACAATACTGCCGCACTTGCTTTGATGGAGGCTATCAAATCAGAAAAACGCAAGCCCACTGAAGCAGAAAAAGAGATACTTGCAAAGTACACGGGAGAGGGCGGGCTTGGTGGTATAGGTTCTGACGATGAATATTTTACAAGCCCCTATATAGCTAAAGATGCGTGGGGATTATTTGGTAAACTCGATGAAGATGCCGTAATACTTGACCCAAGTGCAGGCATGGGTATTTTTGCACAAACAAGGCCAGAGGGCATTGACCTTAGACAGATTGAACTTTCAGATAAAAGTGCTGAACTAAACAGTGCCATTACTGATGTTCCAATGCTACATGGATCTTTTGAGAAGAGAAGTTATGAGTTTGAAGATAACTCATTAGATGGAATTATTACCAATGTTCCGTTTGATGATGTTGGGCCGGAAGGGCTGGCCGACAAAAGCCCACAATTTGATGGTATAAGACGGATAGAGCACTACTTCCTGCTTAGAAGTATGGAACTATTAAAATACGGGAAAAGAGGGGTGTTTATCGTTCCAACAGGGGTACTCGACAACAAATCAAACAAATTGCAGGGGTACAAGAAAAAACTACTCCAAATGGCTTCATTTATTGGAGGGGTAAGGCTGCCAAATAAAATATTCTCTCATACCGGAGCAGATGTAGCAGTAGATATCCTGGTATTTGAAAAGCATAGAGAAGATGCTTACAAAGCATTGCATGGGG
>JALTEW010000027.1 GCA_027073795.1 bacterium
AAGCATTACCTTGTAATTTCAAATGGTAAACGATAACTATTCAATTATTAATATTATGCGTTAATGAATATTATGATCCCCTTTTTACAGGCAAGATATGATATTTCTTTAACTTTCTTGCAACCGTTGGCTGGCTAATTCCAAGGATTTCCGCCATTTCCTGCTGGGTCTTGGACTGTTCCAAAAGGGTTTTAAACATCTCCTGCTCAAGTTTCTCTATTGTATCCCGCAAAGTGCCCATAGCCCAAGGAGGTGAACTTGCGAAGGGAGTAAAATCGTTTGTCAGACCTTCCAGGATGTAATTAGGAACATTCACTTCGGTAATTTTATCGCCTTTCGTCATCACAACCATTCTTTCCACAAGGTTTGACAATTCACGAATGTTTCCAGGGAAATGATAGTGATAGAACATGTCGATAACTTTTGTTGATATGGATAAGTTCTTTTTATGTTTCTTATTGAATATTTTAAGGAAATGCGCCATCAAAAGTGGAATATCATCCTTTCTTTCTCTAAGCGGCGGGATCGTAATCGGCACAATATTCAGTCTAAAAAATAAATCTTCTCTAAATTTTTTTTGTTTAACATATTCTTTAACGTCCCTGTTTGAAGCTGCGATTATCCTGACACTGATTTCCTTGGTTGCCACATCCCCAACCCGCTTCATTTTACCGCTGTCTAAAAAATGCAGCAACTTCACCTGTAGGTTTAAGGGCATCTCTGTTATCTCGTCCAGGAAAAGTGTCCCTTTGTTTGCCATTTCAAACATTCCAGGCTTCCCTTCATTTTTAGCCCCTGTAAAAGCCCCTTTTACATACCCAAACAACTCGCTTTCAAGGAGATTTTCTGGAATGGCCCCGCAGTTAACATGGACAAAAGGGAAGTCTGACCTGTCAGAATACTTATGAATCATTCTTGCCACATGATTTTTCCCGACTCCTGATTCCCCTTGCAAAAAGATTGTAACATCCACTTCTGAAACACGCTTAATAGTCTCAAAAACCGTTTTCATTTCCTTACTACAAAAGATAAACTGATCACTTTTACCTTCATCCAATACCTCTTGAAGCCTCTCATAATATCTTTTCGTTATTTTCCTGCTCTCCTCCAGTTCTCTCTTAAGGCGCATCAATTCAGTAATATCCCGGTCATTTGTGACAATATATTTAAGTTTTCCATCAATAAAAATTGGGTTTCCTGTTACCAGAAGCTGCTTTCCGCTTTTCAAATTTTGTATGATGGTTACAGGTTTGTTTTTCTCCATTACCTTAAGTGTTACCGATTCATTGAACAATCCTTCATCGACCAAGTCCCTAACATTTCTACCCAAAACATCTTCAGCTCTTATTTCATTAATTCGCTCTGAAGCCTTGTTTATCTTTAAAACGGTCCCATTCGCGTCACATATCCATAAACCATCGTAGGATGATTCAATGATAGCATCAAGGATATCTGCGTGATGTTTTATACTCTTATAAGCCATTCCCAACTCTGATTGCCCTTACAGGTATATTACACTATTTCAACCAACTATCAAATTATACCAAATCAGAGGCAAAACACCACCATCAACTTAAACACAAAAATTCGTATTGACAAAAACAGCGAAAATAGGTATTAAAATCCGAGAGCGCCCGTAGCTCAGTGGATAGAGCGTCGGACTTCGAATCCGCAGGTCGGGTGTTCGAGTCACCCCGGGCGTGCCAGAAGGTGGAAGTGGGCCGCTAGCTCAACTGGCAGAGCAACGGACTCTTAATCCGTAGGTTATAGGTTCGATTCCTATGCGGCTCACCAATAACCCATTCATGAGAGATGGCGATGGGTTTTGAAAAAAAGACGGTTCCGGGTTTATTATTCTCCCTGTTTTTTATTCTATCCGCCTGTGCCGGTTTCAACACATCTTCCCGCACAGAAACTATCCAACACGAACAGGAAACCGATGCGAAAATAAAAGCCCTTCAGGGTCAAAACGAAGCGCTCACAAAGCAGATTGAAACCATCCAAGCTTCTCTACAATCCCTGAAGAAAAAGGTAGATACCTTGGGTCGGCAGCTGGAGATGGCAAAAAAAACTCCGCCTCCCCCCTATAAGAAACATGTTGTTCACATCAAGAAGAAAATCTCAAAAACCAGACAAACACGCCATAAGGCCGCATCTTCGAAAGGCAAGGTGTTACCAAAAAGGGCGCTAAAGTCCAAAAGCACGGGTGTTCCGCCTCTTAAGCTATACCACGAGGCTTACAGGAAATATGCCGCTCATAAATTTCATGAAGCGGCCAGTGCGTTTCTTGAGTTTGTAAAATTATATCCCAAACATCCGTATGCCAACAACGCCCTATACTGGACGGGAGAGTCCTACTACTCTCTGGGAAGCTATGAAAAGGCCACCCTCTATTTTAAGGAAGTCGTGAAAAAATACCCGAAGGGAAGTAAGGTCCCCGATGCCTTGCTGAAGCTGGGTTACACCTATGCTAAACTTGATAAAAAGAAGGTCGCGAGAGATTACCTTTTCAAACTCATGGACCAGTATCCTTTCAGTGAAGCTGCCCAAAAGGCCCAGGCCAAGCTTGACAAACTATACTGACCAAAAATCCTGCTACGCCTCTTTATCATTCCCTCCTTTGTAAAAAGCTTCCGTGCGAACTTTTAACCCATTATTCCTGACTTTTCTTCTCCCTGAGAATTTCTCGCTGCCGCTTGAATGTATAATGAATAATGGTCTCGCGATCTTCCTCCGAAATAAGTTCAAATCCAAAGGAAACTTCAAATAACCTATCCCCATTTTCTATAACTTCATCTACCCTGACAACCTTCCCCAAGACACGAATAAGCCTAATGGGAAGAATGGGAAGAAGCATTTTTAATTCGTAGAAGGCCCCCAGCTCAAACGGCTCTTTTACTTTGAAGCGCAGGCCGGCACCACTGATATTAGCAAGAGTAGGAGGCGTTTGATAAATGGGATCCACCGCCTTTTTCACAAGGAGATTCAAGATCAAATCCAGTCTGATATAGATCCCTGAAAGGGCAGCATCCAATCGGCTTTCACTCTCTGAAGCACCCTCAGATTCCCACACGCCTTGAGACAGCCACCCAAGTACATCCCAAGACTGCTGGGGGATGATATCTCTCCGTTGGAAAAATTGCTCCTTTTCTTTCTCCCATTGTTCTGCCGAAATACTTTTCCATAAAACAGGGAAAAAACCATCCACTCTTACATACTGACGCTTAGATTCTTCACTTTCCCGTTCCACGTTATTTCTTTCCCCTTAAAAAATTCAAATTCAACTGTGATGGTTCCAACCCATTGCCGCCCAATCCTGCCTATCTGCAAATACTTCAGCCTCTGCGCGCTTTTCACCCTCCAGCTTCAATGGCTTCCAAAGTTGTTTACAGCAGTAAATATGGCACCAAATTTCCTCACTTCTTTCCTTGCTTCGTCAATAATAGAAGAAAACGCATCCACCACCTCACCATCGAACTGGGTCCATTTACAGCGAAAAAGCTCTTCCATAGCCGCCTCATGGGGCATAGCTTTTCGGTAAGGCCGGCTTGATGTCATCGCATCATAGGCATCAGAAACGGTCAAAATCCGTGCAAGATAAGGTATTTCTTCCCCCTTCAGGCCGTCCGGATAACCCTTTCCATCCCACCGTTCATGATGGGAACGAATAATGGAGCGCTCGTCCGGCAGCAATTCAAGGTGCTGGACAATCTGTTCGCCAATAACTGGGTGTTTCTTTATTTCTTCAAACTCGCTGTCGGTTAATTTTCCCTCTTTTAGCAACACAGTATCCCTCACCCCCACTTTCCCAATATCGTGGAGGTGACCAGCAAACTTCAGGGTTTCAAGCATCTCTTCACTACAGCCCAGGGCTTTCGCGGTTTCCATCGCATAAAATGTAACACGCTCTGAATGCTTCTGGGTATAGGAATCTTTCGCCTCAAGTGTTTCCACCAAAGCCAGCAAGGTTTCTATTAAATTGTCATAAACGCTTTCATAAAGCACTACATTTTCTATGTTGAGGGATACTTTTTTGGCGATGGTTTCAAGAACCACCAGGTCATCACGGGTAAAAGGTAAATCTCCGATTTTGTCCGTGGCATTAATTACACCAAAAGGCTCCCTCTGTATAAACAGGGGAGCTGAGATAA
>JALTEW010000028.1 GCA_027073795.1 bacterium
ATTTCATTGACATAGGCGGGCTAATTTTCTAAAGAATTACCATGATAACCAGAAAGATTTGGGATGTGGCTGTCATTGGGGCTGGCCCCGCTGGGGCTACCACCTCTTATTGTCTGTCCAGCGACGGTTTTGAAGTACTTCTCCTGGATAAGGATCATTTCCCAAGAGCCAAACCGTGCGGTGGTGCATTGTCAAGAAAAGTTAAAAAATTTCTGCCACTTGAGTTTGATTCCGTGAAAGGAAGTAAGGTATTTGGAGCGGAATTTTCATTCAAGGGAAGTGATCCTTTCCGGATAGAAGTGCCGGATTTTATTGCCAAACTTGTTCACCGAGAAGATTTTGACAAAACACTTCTCGATCTTTCCACGGGTCAAGGGACGAATTTCATGGGGGGGGAAAAGGTTGTCAGAATTCAAAGGGAGAGGAATTTTATGCGCCTGACAACCCTAAAAGGGACAATATATACTGCAAGAGTTGTAATTGGGGCAGATGGCCCGCGTGGGCTCAGTGCCCGCTTCTTGAATCCTAAACACACTGTACCGATGGGAATCGCCATTGAAGAAGAGGTGGAGATTGAGGGTATGAAAAACTTAAAATTGGCTTATCTTGATTTTGGCCGGTTTCCTTGGGGATATGGCTGGGTATTTCCCAAGGAAGGGCTGTCATCGGTTGGATGTGGGGCCATTCTCAGGCGGGAAAAGATACCTTTGAAGGAGGAATTTGAGCGTATGAAGAGGGGGTTTGATTTTCTGCCTGGGCAGGTCAAGGGAAAAAGAAGCTGGTTGTTGCCTTATTTTGGGGGTTTTCCCTATAGACGGGCAGATGATCATCTGTTGCTCGTGGGGGATGCCGCCCGTTTCATGGATCCCTTCCTGGGAGAGGGGATTTATTATGCGATGGCGTCGGGAACCTTTGCGGCGGAAACTGTAAAAGCAGCATTTGAGAGGAAGGTAAATATTGGGAAGTTTTATATGTCTCTTGTCCAGAAGGAGATCATTGAAGAGTTGAAACATGCTGTCCGAATGGCTGAATTTGTTTATCCAAGGCTCCAACTGGGGTTTCACGCTCTCAGGCACTCTAAAAAACTGGGGCTTTTGTATGTGGATGTTATGTCTGGGATACTTCCCTATCGCAAATTTAACAAGGGGCTATTTCGCACTATGAAAGAGGTTGGAAAGAAAAAACTGACCAATTTTTTCCCAAGAGGGGATAAGTCTTAGATTAATGCGCTCGCAATAAATCATGCTTGGATGGTGATTGAAAGTGCTTTCAGCTCAAAGTGTGCAAGCTACCTACGGCATCAATTGGCTTTTTTACGAGGCCGCCCGTCTTAGTCCATACCTATGATTTAAGGTATTGAACCCATATCTTTCTTGATCGAGGGCCATCATATTCACAGAAGAAGATGGCCTGCCAGGTTCCAAGTTTTAAACGTCCATCCTCAAGAATAACCATCGACGAATTTCCCGTAAGTGAAGTTTTTATATGCGCGTCCGAATTCCCCTCTGCGTGACTGTAAGGGCCATGATGAGGAATAAGGCCTGAAAGCGCCTGTTCAATATCATGGTGGACGGCCGGGTCAGCGCCCTCGTTAATGGTAACTCCAGCCGTGGTGTGAGGAATGAAAAGGACAATCACTCCCTTTTCCCACCCTTCTTTACGAACCAAGTTAGATATTTTGTCCGTTATATCAATGAGCTGGTTCCTTCTTTCAGTTGTTATGGAAAGTGTTTTCACAGGTTCCCCTCCTATTTTTTCCGTTGGTGATTAGCTCACACATAATCATTTATGAAAAATTTTTCAATACCCCCCTAAAGTATTTCAGTAACTTTCCGATAAGGATGACAGTAAAGTGGGGGGAGAAAGAGATGACCATACAGACTGGAAGGATCCAACGGTTTCTTCATGATTATACGAGGCAATTGAGGGTTAAGGAACAGATTCAAAAACGAGCCGCCTTTGAGACTTTTCATGAGGATAAGGTGACTCTCTCTATGGAAGCCAAACGGTTGAATGTACGGGATATGATGGCTTCGAAAGTCTACCGTAAAATAACGGAGCAGGACCCCCATAACCCATCTTCTTAATAACAAGAGCGGCTCGAGGGAATTTTCCCGTCAGGTTCTCACAGAGCCGTAGGCGAATTTCTCGACGCATACGGCTGTTATTGTCTAACCGTATTCAGTCCATAAGCGCCAGTGTGCATACAGGAATGGTTGGGCCCTACGAACACGATGGAGGCAACCTATTGCCCGGGATCTTCTACGCAGCTTTCTATATTTACGCTGTGCCCATTGGGTCATATGCTCATCCAAGGGGGACAAGCTTTTCCTGAGTTCGCTGATTCCAAATCATCCGTAATTCCGTAATAATTGATCCATCCCTGTGCCCTCTCGACCAAATACTTTTTGACAAGACCACCTATGAAAAAAAATCTTGACTTCCTTTTATCTTTGTTGCCTTCCTATATTTAATGAGTGAGAAGGTTTACCTGAAATAGAAATTCTTGACAGTTTCTGCATGGATTGATAAAAAAACAATATGGTATTGAATCTTTAACACGGGAGCCTTTCATGGAGTCCAAGATAAGGAGTGACCTTGAATCTTACGGTTTTAAAAACGTCAGTCATATTCACTGGAACCTTTCCACCCCCGCCCTTTATGAAGAGATTGTGAGAAGGCGGGAAGGGATGATTGTTCACCTGGGGCCTGTGTGTGTCCGCACAGGACATTACACAGGACGCTCGCCTGACGACAAATTTATCGTCAAAGAGCCTAGCAGTGAAAGCAAGATTTGGTGGGGGGATGTCAACCGTCCCTTTGATCCCCAGAAATTTGACTTGCTGTACTATCGCCTTCAGGCCTACCTCCAGGGGAAAGACATCTTTGTGCAGGACTGCTATGCCGGGGCCCATCCCCAGCATCAGGTTCCCATTCGTGTCATTACGGAAACAGCCTGGCACAACCTTTTTTCCCGAAACATGTTTGTGCAGCTCAAGAATCGTGACCAGTTGATGAGTCACAAACCGGAATTTATCGTGGTCAATGTCCCGAATTTTCGGGCGGTTCCGGAACTGGATGGCACCCACTCCGAAGCCTTTGTTCTTGTCAACTTCGGGAAGAAGCTGATTCTGGTAGGGGGAACGAGCTACGCTGGGGAAATCAAGAAGTCCGTGTTCACTATCCTGAATTTCCTTCTTCCCCAAGAAAAGGTGCTTTCCATGCACTGTTCTGCCAACATGGGGCCTAAGGATGATGTGGCCATTTTCTTTGGCCTTTCCGGAACCGGGAAGACAACCCTCTCGGCGGATCCAGAACGTCGGCTTATCGGAGATGATGAACATGGCTGGGGTAAGGATGGGGTGTTCAATTTTGAGGGGGGGTGTTACGCGAAGGTCATCCGCCTTTCCAAGGAGCATGAGCCGGAGATCTACGAATGTACCCGGAAGTTTGGGACCATTCTCGAAAATGTTGCCTTCGATATCAACACGAGGCGAATCGACTTGGATGATGCCTCCCTGACAGAGAACACACGGGCTGCCTATCCCATTCCCCATATTCCCAATGCCCTTCGGGAGGGCCGGGGAGGGCATCCGGAAAACATTATCATGCTGACGGCGGATGCCTTCGGGGTTTTGCCTCCCGTCTCAAAATTGACCCCGGAACAGGCCATGTTCCATTTCCTTTCGGGCTACACGGCTAAGGTTGCCGGAACCGAGCGGGGGATTACGGAACCCCAGGCCACCTTCAGTGCGTGTTTTGGAGCTCCCTTCATGGCCCTACACCCTACGGTTTACGCCCGCCTACTTGGCGAGAAGATTAAGAGGCACAAGGTCAACTGCTGGTTGATTAATACGGGATGGAGCGGCGGTCCCTACGGGGTGGGTAAGCGTATTCACCTGCCTTACACACGGGCGATGGTTAAAGCAGCCCTGAGCGGGGAGCTGGCGAAGGTGGAGACGCGTCATGATCCTGTCTTCAAACTCGATGTGCCGGTTCGATGTGAAGGCGTGCCGGGTGATATCCTAGACCCCAGAAGGACTTGGGAAGATCCCACAGCCTATGACCAGAAAGCACGAGAGCTTGCGAAGAGGTTTGTGGAAAACTTCAAGAAGTTTGAGGATCAGGCTGATGAGGAG